>JAIVXD010000335.1:0-3335 GCA_048636195.1 Anaerolineales bacterium | reverse complement strand
TGGATTGACATATAAGGGGATCATGACCTTTCTCCCCACATACATGGGTCAGAATGTGCATTTGAGTCTTTTTAAGCTTGATACGGTTGCTATTGGCGGTACAATCGCTACCATTGCCCTTTTGTCAGGGGCAGTTGGTCAGTATGTTGCCGGGCGGCTGGTAGACAGGTATAAACCGGAAAGGCTCTATCTCGGCGCAGTGGTTTTCGGGACGATTTTTGTATTTTTGATGGCAAAAGGATTAAATATCTTCCTGGTGGTCTCAGCTATTTTTTATTCTTTTTTCTATTTTTCGACTCAGCCCATCCAGAACTATCTCCTCACCCAGTACCTTCCTGAACACCGGCAAGGCATTGGTTTTGGTATCCATTTTTTCCTTACATTCGGTGTAGGTTCTACCGCAGCGGCAGTTTGCGGCTACCTTGCTGATCACTTTGGGCTGCAATCGGTGTTTTATGCCATGGGGTTATGCTTTATACTATCATCCTGTCTTGCCTTAGTTCTTGTGTTAAGGTCTAAAAGTGCCTAAAGTGAACTAAAGCCTGCCCTGGTGCGATACACTTGGAGTACTTTTAGGCATTAAGAGCAACTCATAAGTGGCCTTGTTTGCCACTGGCCTTTCAAAACCAGGTCTGGGCCAGGGTTCGAAGTGACTAAAGTTAAGGAGTCGCTTCGCTCCGTCTATTCACATAAAGTTAACAGAATTTCACAGACAAGAAACTCATAACCTGATTAGTGTCTTAAGCGAACTAAAATAGCTGTGCAGACTTTCGGAGTTTAGGCGTGAGCCTTTTATAAAATCCTTACGGATAAATTCCATTAAAGTAATATTCAACTATTCCGCTGTTAATAAGGCGTTGATATCCTTAAGATTAGGGATTCCACTTTGGGAGCCTATTTCAGCGCACTTAAGGGCCGCTGTGGCAGAGGCAAATCGCATGCACTCGTGCATATCCCACCCTTGAAGCAATCCATATATGTAGCCACCATGGTATACGTCTCCGGCGCCCGTCGTATCTACTGCTGAAATTGGAAAGGCCTTTTGACGGACAATACCCTGGTTATTCAGACCAATGCTTCCTCTTGCTCCAAGCGTGATGACCACCTGTTCGGGTCCCAAATCTTTGAGTGCATGAAGCGCGGTATCATGTGGAGCATCTTGTCCCACCAGCGGCGTGGCAAATGTCTCAGATGCAATGAGTATATTTACAAGTTTGCACAATTCTTTGGAGCCTTCCCTCATGGTCCCTGCGTCCATTACGACGGTCATTCCAAGTGACTTAGCCTGTCTTGCTGCCTCGATTGAGGCCTTAACCATCAAACCGTCTGTGTGTAAAATGCGGGCTTTCGTGAATTGACTGATATCAACGTCTCTTTTTACGAGATGGGGTACAGTCCCCCGGTGCCAAAAGATGGTGCGTTTTTCACCTTCCCTGGTAATAGCAATAAAGGCAGACTGTGATGTGTATCCGGGTGTGCTCTTCAGGCAAGATACATCTATCTTTTCACTTTTGAGGTTATTGAGGATTTTCACTCCAAAAGGATCATCCGATATGGATCCTAAAAATGCAGTTGAAATGCCGAGGCGGGAGAGGGTAACAAGTGCTGTGGAAGCAGGACCGCCACACTGGATGTGTAAATCCGTGAGTTCTGCCTTTCCATCCTCACGGGGAAAGGCATTAAGCCTGCCCAGATAATCCACGCATGCCTGTCCGAGGCCTATCACCTGGATTACATCAAGTTTCTTGTTCATGTGATACAATTGTCTGACTGCTGAGACCTATTCCTGCTTTTTTCAAAGTTTCTCAAGTTCTTCCTCTACTTTTTCGAGGTGAGAATTTACCTTGTTAATTAAAGGTGATGATGGGTATTTCTCAATTAATTCTTTAAGTATATTATAAGAAGAACGAAGGTATTCCTCCTTTTTTTCAGGGTCCGTGGTTCTTCTTGCTGTTAAAAAGATCTTCGCAGCCCGATTCCTTTCGCGGTTGATCAAACTTTCAACGGCCTGTTCCCTTAGCTCCTTGATTTCATGACTTTCTTCGCGCTCTGAAAGTGTATCAAGGCTCGATATGGCCTGTTCATATTTTTCCTCATCAAGAAATTTGCGAGCTATTTGAACGGCTTCTTTCTTCTCGGTAATCATTGATATGGTTTCCTCGAGATATTCCTCCTGGGCCCGTTCAAGCCGTTTCAGGGCCTGGTCTATGATTTTCAACCCTGTTTCTGATGAAACAGTCCCCCTTTTCAAAACCAGCAAATCCCATGCTTCACCAAACTTACGCTCTCTAATTAGTTGTTCAACTTCATAAAGGATTTGGTCCGCATTACCCTCCGGCTGAGTTGTCAGTTCATAATCACTTTGGGCTTGCGCATGGGCTTCCAACCCAGTCCGAAATGGCGGGGGAGCATCGATTTCCCGGTCCTCTACCACCACTCTCGAGATCCTTTTGTTAAGTGCCTGAAGAACGACTTCCTGTTCATGCAATGTGTCAGTCAATTTTTTGTAAACTTGAATAGCCTTTTCTCGATCGCCTAACCGCAACTGTAACTCTGCAATGCTTGCCCGGAGGCCGTTGAGATCCGGGCTCGTATCAAGCTCAGGCACAATTCCCTCAATGATACTCTTCGCTTCTGTCAGCATTCCCACTTTGGCAAGGGATAAGGCGAACATCAGGCTTATTTCAGCGGTGAGGGCATCCGGGCCAAGGACCGCTTTTAGCTCCAGGCAGTGATTGATTACGCCTTTAGAGTCTCCTAATGCGTAGGCTTCCTGGATCTCCTTTTTCTTTGCCGCAAAAAGGCTGATAGACCTGGAATAATCCTTTGCCCTTTCCTCCTGTTTAGAGAAATAAATTTCATCCAGGACATTAAGGTTATTTAACAGGGAACGCACGACCTTTTGGTATTCCGCTTCCTTGAACGCTCCAGCGGATATGCTTTTTACTGATTTGTAGGTATCAAGGAGGCTTGAGGCGATTTCCCTGTCCTTTTCTGTAAGGTCTTCTTTCTCCAGGATTTTGCTCAGAAAACCTATCTTCTCCTCGAGAAGATCCGCGGGAAATAACGGTGCAGGTACTACCGAGGGTTCGGGCGCAACCACCACACGGCGCTCCGGAACCGGTATGCATCCAAAGGCGAATACAAAGAAAAAGACCAGGAGGGATCTGATTTGTTTTTTCATTTCATTCTTCCTTCTATAGGCTCAAAGTGTCTTTTTGGTACCAGTATACCTCCACGATGTTCGACTTCTGACAGTATCCGGGGTTGGTCTGTCTGCCGTCCCTCCTGCCCAGGCGATGAGTCTGCGTTCTTGGCGGATGACCCCAGGGGGA
>JAIVXD010000334.1:0-3336 GCA_048636195.1 Anaerolineales bacterium | reverse complement strand
AATGGCATTACCTCCGCAAACGTAATGTCCATGAAGAAGAATTCAAAGAATCCTGTTGTTCAGCGTATGCTGGGAGCATCAGGCGATGTCGGCAGTTTTTTAGGCCTTGACAATGATTGGCTGGTGCGTGCCATAAAGACTGTGGGCAATTATGGCCAAATTTATGATCGTAATTTCGGTCCCAAAACTAAATTGAATATTCCCCGGGGTCTGAACAAACAGTGGAAAGAAGGTGGCCTGCTTTACGCCCTACCGATTCGATAATCAATATATCTTCCCTGTCACAGCCTTACTAATTTTTGTGACAGGGATTTATTTTGCCAGTATAAAACTACGCTAAGCTATGAACATTCCATTACGTATGCTAAAGGGCGGCCGGCTTGTCGGCCTTTTTATGCAGTTTGCGGTCGTAGCGGGAATTATATATCTCGGTTATTTGTTGTTTCTCAATACCCAGGCAAATCTGGAGGCTCGAAACATTGCATCCGGATTTGGTTTCTTTTCTGTTGAGGCAGGGTTTCCTATCAGTAATACGTTGCTGCCTTACTCACCTGCTGACACATACGGCTATGCCTTTTTCATCGGTATCATTAATACACTTTACGTTGCCTTTTTAGGGATTATCGCAACAACATTTATCGGCATATTCATTGGTGTTGCACGTGTTTCAAGTAACTGGCTGGTTGCAAAGCTTGCTGAGATTTATGTTGAAACCCTGCGTAATATCCCTTTGCTCCTGATTCTGTTCTTCACTTACGGCATAGTAATCGCAGGCCTTCCGGGCCCGCACTCAAGTCTTAATCCTTTTTTCGGATGTTTCATTAACAACCGCGGCCTGTATTTACCCAAACCTCTCTTTCAGAATGGCTTCGGGTTTGTCCTTTTGGCCCTTGTTCTTGGAATCATAATCGCCTACATAGTGTCGCGCTGGTCCGTTATCTACCGGGACAGGACAGGCATTGTACTTCCATCAGGCTGGATTGGTTCGGGAGTAATCATAGGCCTGCCCGTTATTACATATTTTGCCATGGGCAGTCCGCTTTCGTGGGAGATTGCGGTTTTAAAGGGATTTAACTTCCAGGGAGGTATTGTATTTCGCCCTGAATTCTCGGCATTGATGATTGGGTTGGTACTGTATACAGCAGCTTTTATAGGAGAAAATGTGCGCAGCGGCATACAGTCAGTGGATGTGGGACAACTTGATGCAGCCAAGTCTTTCGGGGTCAGCAAAGGAACAATTATGCGCCGTATTGTTCTCCCTCAGGCCTTTCGCGTAATCATCCCTGCGACCACTAATGATTATACCAGCCTGGTTAAAAACAGCTCCCTTGCGGTTGCCATCGGTTATCCTGATATGGTTTCGGTAGGTGGCACTATCATAGGTCAGAACGACCAGGCAATCGAAATAATCGGATTATGGATGGCCGTCTATTTGGCCATCAACTTAGTCATTTCCACAATAATGAACTGGGTAAATTCCAAGGCCCAATTAATAGAGCGTTAAGGTATGAATTCTCCTCCCTCATGGTCGGGTTCCAATTTGATGGTTTTTAAGCCGTTGCCTTCCCGGCCGGCTCCACGGCAGACTGTCGGAATCATAGGGTGGTCACGCACCAACCTGTTCAACGGCTGGCTTAATTCTCTTCTTACCGTGATTGCTCTCGGTTTATTGTGGCAGATAGTGCCTCCGATTCTTTCGTGGGCTATATTTGATGCAGTCTGGACCGGCGGTTCAGATGCCTGCCCCCCTGGCTACGAAGGTGCATGCTGGGTTTTTATCTTTAACAAGTTTCGCGTGCTTATGGTGGGCCTATATCCCGGCGATCTTCTCTGGAGACCCATGCTGGCTGGGGGAATGTTTATGGTATTAGCTGCTGTGACGGTCTTGCGGTTACTGAAACCCGGAAAATTGGTCGCTTTGTGGTTTTTTCTGCCTCTTCCTGTTTACTGGCTGATCGCGGGAGGGTTTGGCCTTACAGCGGTGGACCAGTCTCGTTGGGGAGGCCTTATGCTGAGTTTGGGGCTGGCCACTATCGGTGTTTTGATCTCACTTCCACTAGGAATTCTGCTGGCGCTTGGACGCCGGTCTAATTTTGCCATTGTCAAGTCTATATGCGTGGGAATCATCGAACCGGTTCGCGGTGTGCCTCTGATTACCATTCTGTTCATGGCCTCGGTTATGATGCCTCTTTTCCTTCCAGTCGGTCTTAATATAAATAACCTTTTGCGTGTTCAGATAGGAATTATCCTTTTCTCGGCCGCTTATATGGCTGAGGTTGTGCGTGGAGGCCTACAGGCAATATCTTTAGGACAATATGATGCTGCAAAGTCCATTGGGCTTAATTATTGGAAGACAACGGGTTTGATCGTTTTACCCCAGGCACTGCGTCATGTTATTCCCTCGCTTATTGGCCGTTGCATAGCCTTGTTCAAAGATACAACGCTGGTAATCATTGTTGGTTTGCTGGATTTTTTGGGTATGGTGAAGGCGTCCGCACAGGATCCTGAGTGGCTCGGGCACGATACCGAAGCCTATGTTTTTTGCGCTTTAGTTTTTTGGGTCATCTGCTTTAGCATGAGCCGTTACGGTCGCTCGCTCGAACGTCAAAAAGAAGAGGAATAATGATTTCTCAAGACATCATGATCCAGATGATCGACGTAAACAAGTGGTACGGCAATTTTCATGTGCTCAAAGAAATTAACCTGACCGTCCACAAAGGAGAGCGTATCGTCATCTGCGGGCCTTCCGGATCGGGCAAATCTACCTTGATACGTTGCATAAACCGACTGGAGGAGCACCAGGAAGGCCGGATTATTGTTGATGGAATTGAGCTGACCAAAAACCTCAAAAACATAGAAAAAATCCGGAGTGAAGTTGGAATGGTTTTTCAGAGTTTCAACCTGTTTCCACACTTGACCATACTCCAGAATTTGACTTTTGCTCCGATTTGGGCACGCAGGATACCGCGGGCAGAGGCCGAAAAAATAGCCATGAAGCATCTTGAACGTGTGCGGATTCCGGAACAGGCGGATAAATTTCCCGGTCAGCTTTCCGGAGGGCAACAGCAGCGAGTTGCTATTGCCCGTGCGCTTTGTATGAATCCTAAAATCATGCTTTTTGATGAGCCGACCTCGGCCCTTGACCCGGAAATGATTAAAGAAGTGCTGGATGTGATGATCGAATTGGCAAATGAAGGTATTACTATGATTTGCGTCTCACACGAGATGGGTTTTGCTAAAACCGTGGCCAACCGAGTTATCTTTATGGATGGCGGTGAGATTGTCGAAGAAAACGAACCCAACGAATTTTTCAATAACCCGCGATGGGACCGTACC
>JAIVXD010000333.1:0-3340 GCA_048636195.1 Anaerolineales bacterium | reverse complement strand
CATCTTTCCCATGCTATAATGCAAGACTGATCCCAACCATTATGTCAATATTGATATAAGCATTTGAATTTTTAATATTATTTTCTTGATATTGGTTTTTTATTATGTAATATAAATTCTTTTGATGGTTTCGTAAAAAATTGTTCTGGCCGTCATTTCGAGGAGTGAAGCGACGAAGCAGTCTTTTGATTTCAAGTAGTTGTAGTTAATGGAATTGCTTCGTTACTCTCACAATGACATATGGCGAGACTTTTTACGAGTTAATCAATTTAGATACTTCGCTGCTTTTCACTGCGTAGTCTATATTGTGAGTTATTTGGCTTTAATAAACTTTAAAAAGAAGATTAAGGAGGAGATTTTATGGACGTAGAGTATATGAATTCACGGGCAAAGAGATACCAGTTTCTTTCCACCCTTTTTCGGGACGAGATATCTTTAGAGCTCATTAAGGCAATGCAAAAGGATGAGTTCCTGGATGGGTTCAACGAATCCGTAACAGGTTGCGGGTTTCTCGATTTGATACATGGTGCAGAGGTTATGACCAGGTGTCTGAAGAGCAATGATGCTGAAAAGCTTCAGAAAGAGCTCAGCTACGATTACGCTGATATCTTCCTGAACGCCGGTGCCAATCCTGTATTTCCGTATGAGTCCTGCCATGTGACCGGAGACCCGGTGGTGATGCAGGAACCGGTTGTTGAGCTTAGAGAGTATTTCCGAAAGGCCGGTGTGCATAAGAATCCCGATTACAAAGACCTGGAAGAACACATCGCGGTACAGATGGAGCTCCTCCGCTACCTCCTTGAAAATGGGAAAGAAGACCTATACAGGGATTTTTTCAAGAATAAATATACGAAGTGGGTGTCTTCCTTTTGCGATCAGCTTGTAGGCTCTACAAAGACCGATTTTTATCAGGGTCTGGCCCATTTTACCCGGGGAGCCATGATGTGTGAGAACATGAGGCTTGAGGGTTTTACAAGGGGCGAAGAGGTCACAAGAAAGATGGTTCCGGCCTGTGAAGCACTCAACTTTGATCCTGCCTACTTTACACTAATCGAAGGTGTGGTGGATCCGGAACCGGAGAAAAAGGTCCCCAGCCACTGTTACACCTGCGGGGCGCTTTGCGGCATGACGGCCAAGGTCAAGGACGGTGTACTTATGGGTACCAGCGGTTTACAGGGAGATCCCAAGAGCGGCGGCAGACTTTGTCCCAAAGGTGCGGCAGCGGCCAAGCATATTTATTCTGCGTACAGGCTGAAAGCGCCTCTCATTAAAGAGAATGGCCGTTTCCGCAAGGCCACGTGGGACGAGGCCCTGGACAAAGTGGCCGAAGCAATTAAAACAATAGAGCAGGGAAAACTCGGTTACATGAGGGGGAATGACTGGGCCAACTCGATTCATGAGGCCCTGTTTGATCATTTAGGCTGTCCCAAGACCACCCACCGGCCCATGTGCGATAATGCCAACCGCATGGCCAATGAGAAAAACCTGAATGATAAAAGACCATGGATAAACTATCAGGAATCTGATTATATCCTACATTTCGGTATGAATGAGCTGGCCAGTTCTTACAGCCAGCGCAAGACAGCCCAACTGCGTTCAGCCTTAAAACGTGGTGCCAAATTAGTGGTCTTTGACCCGCGACTCTCAGAAACTGCAAAGGCGGGCACTGAATGGATTCCGATTAAACCTGATACAGATGCTGCCGTTGCTTTGGGTATGGCCTATGTGATAATTAAAGAAGAGCTTTATGACAAGGAATTCGTTGAAAACTGGACCCACGGGTTCGAGGAATTTAAGAAAAGGGTAATGGGTGACGAGGATGGCGTTGCCCGTACTCCGGAGTGGGCAGGCAAGATAAGTGGTGTGCCATCCGAGACCATAGAGCGCATCGCCAGGGAATTCGCCATGGCCAAGAATAAGGGTTGTATTTCATGGACCGGCCTGGCACAGGTCCCAAACGGGATGTATGGTACTGCGGCCATCCAGGCACTCAATGGTCTTTGTGGCACCTTCGACGCTCCAGGCGGGCCGGCCCTGCCTTTCAAGCGCAAACTGAAACCGGTCTGGGGTGAGGGGCAGGAGAAGCCTGCCGCCACTGATGCTCCCAAACTGAATAAATTCGGTATCTGGTCCGGCTGGGCCCCGGCGTATCTGCTTGAGGACGTTGAGGCCGGAAAGCTTAAAGGTATGATCAATTATTTCGGTGATCCGGTACTCTCCTGGGGAAACCAGGAGGCCATAACCAAGGCCATTGAAATGATGGACTTCAAGGCTTCTATTGATGCATTTATGTGCAACACAGCGGTGCTTTGCGACGTGATACTGCCCGATGCTACCTGGCTGGAGCAGAGCCAGGTAAAGGCTGACTGGCTCTATGAGGCATTCATTGCCTACTATGCTGAGGTGGTAAAACCCATGTATGATTCAAAGCCCATGTGGTTGATAACAAAGGAACTGGCCAACAGGCTCGGTCTTGGCAAGCACTTCCCCTGGGACAACATTGAGGAAGCGGAGCGCAATCAGTTGGCAGGTACTCCCTGGTCTTACGACGAACTCAAGGAGAAAGGGTTCATTATCACCGATGAATCTGAGTACTACAAGTATAAGAAGTGGGGATCTTTTAATGTGCCTGACGGCTACGGGTCTTCAGGTAAGACCTCTACGGGGAAGTACAATTTTTTGAATACTGTAGCCGAGGAAAAAGGCATAGACCCACTTCCCGACTACAAGGAACCTGATCGTGATTTGGCACCGGATGATGAGTTCCCTTTTATCTTCGGGAATTTTCGGTTTTTTGAGCATGAGCACTCCTCCACCTTTAGCAACGTCCAGCTTATGAAGATACACGGCACCAATCCATTGTGGATCAATATGCTGGATGCCCAGGAACTGGGAATAGAGGAGGGTGACAAGGTGCAACTCAAATCGCCCTGGGGAGAGGTGGAGATAAAAGCCAAGCCCACCTGGGGTATCATGCGGGGAGTCCTTGCTTCGGGCGGTGGTTTTGGGCACATCCGCGGTCTGGAAGGCGATCCAAAATTTCCGCAGTTCGGCGGGGTAAATACGCCGGGGATCATGAAACCCAATTGCACCGAGAACGTTGGTGGAACACCGTTGTTCAAGTATATTAAGACAAGGATAGAAAAGATTTAGTACAGACCTCGTTATTTGATCTAAAAACTAGGTCCGATTTTTGGACACCATCCTCATCATAATGGCTATATGGAGCCAAATTGAGGAATTGTGAATTTAGGGATTGAGGGATTAAGATAAGGAAAAGATTCATATTTCAATTCCTGAATTCCTGAATTCTACGAGTGTCCAATTTTCATGCAAACGA
>JAIVXD010000332.1:0-3353 GCA_048636195.1 Anaerolineales bacterium | reverse complement strand
GATCATCATATCAGGGCATTTACCTCAAAAAAGCTGGGCATCGATTTAAGTGAGATGGATTTTCTTTTTGGCAGGCCCCTTACACAGACCATCACAATGTTTGGGCTAAAGGTGATAAAAAAATCTGACGGTTCGTTTTTTCTGACTGTTTTAGATGCTCACTCTACACCATTATAGGCCCCAGGCTGGCGTAAAGGGGCGCTATAAAATCTTGTGTGGGAGGCTGCAACTGCCTTAGAACAAAAAAAAAGAGGACTGAAAACCAGTCCTCTTTTTTAGTTGTACAATTTTATCAGAATAAACCACTAACCTTGCCAGTCGCAGTATCCACGTCCACCCTTCTGAAGGCGGGGTTGGAACTGGTTCCGGGCATCAGGCTGATGGTTCCGGCGCAGGGGCACAAGAACTTGGCGCCTGAGTAAATCAACACGTCCTGGATGGGCAGTATCCAACCCTTTGGCACACCCTTGAGTCCCACGTCATGGGTGAGGCTCAGGTGGGTCTTCACCATCATGGTGGCATAGTCATCATACTGGGAATCACCCTCCAGCATCTTTGCCTTTGCTTCGGCGTCAGGAGTCCAGGAAACACCATCTGCCCCATAGGCCGTCTTCGCAATAATTTCTACTCGATCGCGCAGTTTCATACTTAAAGGATAGAGAAACTCAAAGTTTGTCTCTTCCTCACATGCCTCTTTCACGGCCTCGGCGAACTCAATGGCGCCGTCTCCGCCCATTTCCCAATGTTTGGATTCTGCGCAGCGTGCTCCGGCTGCTTCTGCCGCCTTCTTTACAACTGCGACCTCTGCATCGGTATCCGTAAAGAAGCGATTGACACATACAACGGGATTAATGCCCGCCTTGCGGATAGTGTTGATATGATGGACCATGTTTGCACAGCCCTTTTCCACCAGCTCAAGATTCTCTTTGGTGTAAGCGTCATCAAGGGCCAGGCCTGCCACGACCTTGGGGCCACCGCCATGCATCTTAAGAGCCCGGATGGTGGATGTCAGGACAGAAACGTGGGGTTTCAGGCCGCTGTATCGGCACTTGACATTCCAGAATTTCTCAAACCCGATGTCAGCGCCGAATCCGCTCTCGGTAATATGATAATCAAACAGCTTGAGGCCCACACGATCGGCGATGATTGAGGACTGACCCACAGCGATGTTGGCAAAAGGCCCGGCATGGACCATGCAGGGCTGATATTCGGCTGTACACATGAGCGTAGGATTGATGGTGTTGCGCATCCATGCGGTCATGGCCCCGCCGACCTCAAGATCACCTGTAGTCACGGGATTGCCGGCCTTATCAAAGGCCACGGTGACATTATCAAGACGCTTTCTCAGGTCTGCAAGATCCGTGATAATGGAAAGAATGGCCATAAGCTCGGAACCCACGGCAATGCCAAACTTGGACTGCATTGTGAAGCCATCCATACGGCCGCCAATACCGATGATGATATTTCTCAGAGACTGGGCGCAAAAGTCGATGATCCAGCCCAATTCAACGCGGGTGGGATTGATGTCGAGACGGCGCATGCCGGTGAGCCTCTTCAGTTGCTCGTCGTTGTAATTACGTTCATGCTGCATGCGCGCGGTCATGGCCACCATGGCCAGGTTATGGGCATTCATGATGTCATTGATGTCGCCGGTCAGGCCGAGTGAAAACTCTGTCATGGGGATTAAAAGGGAATTACCGCCTCCGGCCGCGGTCCCCTTGATGTTCATGGTGGGACCGCCCGAGGGCTGCCTGAGGGCCCCGCCCACGTTCAGGCCAAGTTTGCCCATACCTTCCATGAGACCGCACGATGTCGTGCTTTTTCCTTCTCCCAATGGGGTCGGTGTGATGGCGGTCACCTCAATGTATTTTCCATCGGGTTTGTCTTTCAACCGGTCATTGATTTTCAGAAAATCGAGTTTGGCCAGCCTGCCCATTGCAAGGACTTCCTGTTTTTCAAGACCTAATTTTTCTCTCCACTCGTCAGGCGTGGGCATGTTCTTTTCTGCTGCCTCGGAAATCTGCCAATCGGCCATTTCTACTGCATTGTACGCCATGTATTAAATCCTCCTTTAAAATAGTTTTTTTGCGGTTTGGAAAAGGACCCGCATTCGCATTCAAACAGCCAAAATATCAGGTGTTTTTCATTGCTGCTTTCACTATCACAAAAAAAAATATCGGTCAAGATTTATCGTAACTCAGGTTCAAAGTTCCATGGTTCACGCCTGCCCTGGCGCGACTTGATATGCATTCTTGAAACGATCGCACTGAATCCTACGCCAGGAGTTTCTACGCAACGGGAGAGGAAAGCCAGGTCTGGGCCAGGGGTTCAAGGTTGACTGATGAAAACTGCACGGTTTTGAGATATTCCTGCCTGTGGCTCCACGGCAGACAGATTTCTCGCAGCCACTGCCCTGATTTACGATTTGGTTTTAGTTACTGCTGACAGGAGGCTATTTGGTTCCAAAGGATTTTCTGTTTTAGCAATTCCTTGATCAGAGCCTCCCTTTTGCACTACCCTTGCTTGATAGCATTAAATTCTCCGGTAAAACAGAATACTGTCCAATTTGCCTTACAACATGTTTTTTCTTGACTAAGAAAATCCAAATACTAAGATGGAAGGCCGTTTTCCAGTAACTTCTCAATAAGTTCAGGCATTCCGACTGCTTCCCCCTTTTGAAAAGGGGGATTGAGGGGGATTTTTATGATATAGCCCAGACTTTTTGAGAACTTACGTTTTTCAGACGTAAACCACCGGATTTTCAATGGTTGAATCCGGATATCGAATTCCATCACTTACACAATAGGCCGATTAACTAAACAGTCAAAGGAGAGGTTACTATTCAAGTATCTCTTTTTTAGACAGGATAACAGGATAAACAGGGATCTATATTTAAGTCATAAACAAGACTTTATTGTAATAATCCTGTAAATCAAGTAAGATATCCTGGTAATATACATTAATGGTAATTCCCCAATAAGGAATTAAGATAATCTCTTTGGGCTTTTCTTAAATGTGAAATGAGTATTTAAAAAATTTCAAATCGATAGGGGCCAAGTTTAACCAAACTATAGAAAGATTTAACTCAATCACTTACCAATATAGCAAGGAACGGTCTATCAGGATAGTTAAAGGATTTACAAGAATTCAAAAAAATCAAGTCAATCCTGTTATCCTGTCAAATAAATACCAGCTACCCTTATATGTTTGAAATAAGAGCGGTAGGAGTTCTTAGTTTCTGCTGCGATCTATGTGCTCCCACTTCGTCACAGGTTAAAATCCGGCTTGCCTACGCCCAAAGGGGTATCGCCTTTCCCGTATCGTTCTTTGTAGCGTTTTTAGATCTGCATTTT
>JAIVXD010000331.1:0-3357 GCA_048636195.1 Anaerolineales bacterium | reverse complement strand
GCATCATAGGGATGGATCATTATTGACACACAAGGCAGTTCATCTTATACTGAATTTCCAAAAAGAGTAAGTTTTTAAATCATTGGAATCCTTGACATCTTCATTGCCATCGATGCGGACATAACGTCTCGTAATTTATTCAACTTGCTAAACATATAGGGGTTTTTATCATTCCACTATTACAATCCCGGAATGGTGGGATGGAGCGAACCGGAGCTAATTTGATAACCACAAGGAGGTGCACATGTTTGAACTGAAAAAGGGTATAGATATTCTCAACAATATCGGCGGAGTAAAGAGTGCTGAAGAGGTGGAGAAAGTATTTAGGGATTCAATGGATGATGATAACTTTCAAAAGATCCAAAGGATCAAGAATGAAGAAGCACGGTTGAAAATAGCCAATGCCATAGTAATGGGCCAGCCTGACGATGTATTTGTCAATACAGGTACACCTGAAGATAAACAGTTTATCATCGATCTTTCCCTTAAAAAAGGTGAGGAATCAAAACTTGCCATCAAAGACCATACGATCCACTACGATCTTGCTGATGAACAGGCCCGGATCATTGACCGCACATTCTACATTGCCAATGATGACGAACGCGTAAGTTCACTTGCACAAAGGATCAGCAGAGATGATGCATACAAATATGTAAAGGAAAATATGACAGGCATGATGAAGGGTATGACCTTTATTGTCGGGTTTTACTCACGCGGTCCGGTTGGAGCTGAAGCGGCAGTCCCGGCAATAGAAGCAACTACTTCAACATATGTCAGTCACAGTGCAGAAATACTCTATAGAAACTGTTTCAATGATTTTGATGATGAGGCCGAAAGGGTCGGTCATTTCTTCACCAATGTGCATAGTGAAGGGTCGAACCGTCCTGAAGACCTGCCAAATGCCCGTGTTTTTATGGACAGGGCTCAACAGACTACCTACAGTACGTTCTGCACCTATGCCGGAAATACCCTTCTGATCAAGAAGGGGAACCATAGGTTTGCAGTCGACAGGGCAACCTATTACAGGCGTGGGAAAGAAATATCCGAACATATGTTCATCACAGGCTTAAAGGGTCCGGGCGGCCGGATTACCTTCTTCGCTGGCGCTGCTCCAAGCGGATGCGGAAAAACCACAACGGCAATGACGGGTGACGAATTTGTCAGTGATGATTTGGCCCAGATTTGGATAGCTGAAGACGGTTCAATAAGGAGCATCAACCCTGAAAATGGTATTTTCGGCATCATAAGAGATGTGAGCTGGGATGACGATCCGATGATGCTCAAGCTCTTTCGCAATGAAAAGGCAGAGATCATCTTTTCCAATCTCCTGATCGATGAAAACAAAAAACCTCACTGGGAAGGCAGCGGAGAAGAGCCACCGAAAAAGGGATACAACTTTCAAGGTCAATGGGAAGAAGGCAAGACAGACAAAAATGGTAAACCTGTACCCATATCCCATCCGAATGCCCGTTTCACCATCAGTTGCGACGTGCTTGACAACTACAGTGACAAAATGGAGGACCCGGCCGGTGTGATTACAAAGGTATTTACATACAGCGGCCGGGACAGTGACACTATGCCTCCGGTATGGGTTGCAGAGAATCTCGATCACGGTGTGGTAATCGGTGCATCCCTCATATCACAGGCCACTGCAACAGAGGTGGGCGCTACCGGTGTCAAGCGTGCCCCCTGGGCTAATCAGCCTTTTATCCCTGGTGGCCTGGGGGATTATATGCATGCACAGTTTGATTTTTTCAACAGCGACAAGATCAAGGATGAATACCGTCCGATCCTGGCAGGGCTCAACTATTTCCTCACCCACGGTGCGCGCGGCGGAGAAGGAAACAAACTGCTTGGTGAAAAAAAGGATGTACACGTGTGGATGGGCTGGCTTGAAAGGCGTGTACACAACGATGTCAGTGCGATCGCAACTCCCATAGGCCTTCTTCCAAAATATGAAGACCTCAAAGAATTGTTTAAGTCACTGATTGACAAAGAATACGACAGAGAACTGTATAACAGGCAGTTTTCACTTTACATCGACAATATCATCAAGCGGATCGACCTCCAGACCGATGCCTACAAAAAGGATGAAAATGTCCCTGACAGACTTTTTAAGATCTATGATGAGCAGAAAAAAGGGCTTCTTGCTCTCAAGGAGAAATACGGCAGTATCGTAACCCCTGAGCAGCTTGAAGAAGCTAAGAGTTAGCAGCTATTTAAGTATTAAGAAGAAGATCAGGCCGGGTTCTTTAAGAATCCGGCCTTTTTTTGTGCAAGTCCTAACCCGGATAAACCGGAATTGGGGAATTCCGAATTGAGGAATTAAGGAATTGAAAACAATCTCCCTCCTCAACCTAATTCCTCAATTCCTAAATCCCTGAATTCCTGAATTTACTGGCCAACAAGGCTCTTCCTGAAGGAAGAAATTGTGACCATTTTGAATACAATTCAGTTTGTAAGGGACTAAGGACCTAAGTGTTGAGTCTTTGGTCCCAATCAAATTCTCGGGCCGTTACCGTATGTTCCATTCGCTGGATACGACGATCTAAATTATCATATCTCCGTTTCAGGCGGTCAGTTGCCCCTTTTCGTGAATAAACATAACTATCGTAAAACTCTTGTTGATCCTCAGTCTGGATGGGTATTACCGGCTCTGGTTTCATCAACAGTGCTGCAATGAAATACAGCGCCGCAATAGGCCAGAACCCACTGAAAAGAAAAAGTATGAATACGATGGTTCGCGCCCAGAAAACGGAGAAATCGAAATATTCTGCAATGCCTCTGCAGACACCCAGTATTATACCGTTGCGGGAGCGATACAGTCCGCCATGAAGAATCTTTTCAAATCGTCTCATAATGTTTGGTCCTTTCTTTGTAAGCTCTCAATAGATTCGGGCTGCATTGAAAAATTTCCCTCCTCAATCCCCCTTTGCAAAAGGGGGAAGCAGTTGGAATGCCCGGACTCTTATTGAGGTGTTTCCTTTCTTTCACGGTCCAGAATAATGGTTTCCAGTGCTTCCACGCGTCCTTCCATTCGCGATAGCCCTTGATATATCTCTTGAATCATCCTGGCTTCGTCAGTCTGAAGTTTTTGACTCTTTTGGGACAGGCCTCCCTTCAGAATTTTTATGGCCATCAGGATTGTGCTTCCGATAATAGCCAGCGCCAGGATGGAACCCCCGAAAATGATAGTCAGAATCAGAACCCCACTCATGGTTGAGTTATCTCCTCTCGCTTTGTATGTGAGTTCTCAATAAATTCGGGCTGTATTAAGAAAATCCCCCCTGGCCCAGACCTGGCCTTGATACGTTGTGAGAGAGGCTGATCGAGCATAACTGCTTCGTCAGGTTACGA
>JAIVXD010000330.1:0-3389 GCA_048636195.1 Anaerolineales bacterium | reverse complement strand
CCCGGTATGTCCAGAGCCTTGTAGGGATTTACAGAAAAGCCTCAAGGCCCTCCTGTCCAGTTATCAGAAATATTCGTTGAAACGGTTGTTCAGAATTTAGTTCACATGAGGTGGTATGGATGTTTGAGAGCGTAAGAAAACGTGATGGAAGGTTTGCGGAGTTCGATTCGTCAAAAATTAACACAGCAATTGCTCAGGCCGGGAAAGCAACCGGGGAATTTGGAGAAAGAGATGCAAGAAAACTCACACTCCGGGTCCTGACCCTGGCCCACGAAATGCGTCTCACTTCGCTTCCGGAGGTGGAAGAGATCCAGGATATTGTAGAAAGGATTCTTCTCGACTCCCCGTTCCACAAATCTGCCAAGGCATATATCCTGTATCGGGAACAACATGCCCAGATAAGGAAAATCGCGGCCAAGGCAAGCGTTGATATGGTTGAACATTATATTCAAAAACTGGACTGGAAAATCAAGGAAAACAGCAATATGTGCTATTCTCTCCAGGGATTGAATAATTATATTTCTTCGGATGTTACCTCGGAGTATTGGCTGAATTGTATTTATCCTCCTGAGATCAGGCATGCCCACAAGGAGGGGGGTCTCCACATACACGACTTGAGTCTCCTTTCTGTCTATTGCGTGGGATGGGATCTTAAAGATTTGCTGGAGCAGGGATTCAAGGGTGTTGAGGGAAAGGTTGAAAGCGCTCCCCCTAAACATCTCAGGTCTGCTCTGGGGCAGATAGTCAATTTTTTCTACACCCTACAGGGTGAAGCAGCAGGCGCCCAGGCCATTTCCAATTTTGATACGCTCCTTTCCCCATTTGTGCGCTATGATAACCTGAACTATAGGGAGGTAAAACAGGCCCTCCAGGAATTTATCTTTAATATTAATATCCCTACGCGCGTTGGTTTCCAGACTCCGTTTACCAACATTACTATGGATCTCAACGTACCATCTACTTTTAAAGACCAGCCAGTGATCATCGGGGGGGCTGAACAAAAGGAGACCTATTCCTCCTTTCAGCCGGAAATGGACATGATAAACAGGGCCTTTGCCGAGGTCATGATGGAGGGCGATGCCAGGGGAAGAGTTTTTACATTTCCGATACCCACATATAACATTACAGCAGACTTTGACTGGGACAATCCGAATCTTGAAATGGTCTGGAAGATGACCGGGAAGTACGGGATCCCCTATTTTTCAAATTTTGTCAATTCTGACATGTCACCTGAAGACGCGAGATCCATGTGCTGCCGCCTTCGTCTCGACAACAGGGAGCTGTTAAAGAGGGGAGGAGGGCTTTTTGGGGCAAATCCACTGACAGGGTCAATTGGCGTTGTCACTATTAACCTTCCCAGGATAGGGTATTTTTCTGAAAACGAGAATGACTTCTTTGAACGCTTGAGAAAAATAGTGCTTCTTGCAACACAAAGCCTGTCTATAAAACGGAAGGTCCTGGAAAAATTCACGGATGAAAACCTTTATCCTTACTCAAGGTTTTATTTAAGACAGATCAAACAGGGTACAGGGCTTTACTGGAAGAATCACTTCTCTACCATCGGGATTCTGGGGATGAACGAGGCATGCCTGAATTTTTTGGGCACAGATATCGCCAGTGAAGAAGGTCAGAATTTTGCCCTTAAAGTTATGGATTTTTTGCGGGACATGATTGCAGGGCTCCAGGAGGAGACGGGAGATATGTTTAACCTCGAGGCGACGCCTGCTGAAGGCACATCGTATCGGCTTGCCATGCTCGACAAAAAGCTGACCCACGAAATCATTTGCGCCAACGAAGATGTATATGGAAAAGGAGCAGCTCCTTTTTACACCAACTCCAGCCAGCTCCCGGTAAATTGCACAGACGATATTTTTGAAACACTGACGCTTCAGGATGAATTGCAGGGGAAATACACTGGCGGGACAGTCCTTCATATATACCTGGGAGAGCAGATCAGGGATATTGAAGTCATAAAGGGGCTTATTAAGAAAGTCGTAACCAATTTCAGCCTCCCCTATTTCACTCTTACCCCAACCTTTAGCGTCTGCCCTTCACACGGTTACCTGAATGGAAAACAGGAAATGTGCCCCGTTTGCGAGGAGGAGACGGAGGTTTATTCAAGGGTTGTTGGTTATTTGAGACCTGTCAAACAGTGGAACAACGGCAAGCAGGCTGAATTTGGCATGAGAAAGACATTCAATATTGAGTAAAAACCATGATTTTCGGGGGTCTACAAAAGAATTCATTTATCGATTATCCCGGGAGGATAAGCTGTGTCCTCTTTGTCTCAGGATGCAACTTTGATTGCCCCTATTGTCACAATCCAGGTCTTGTGAAAGGTGGTCCGATGGCTTCCCCCTCTATAAATGGAGAGGCGGTCTTTGAATTTCTGGAAAGACGCAAAAGGTTTCTGGACGGAGTGGTTATTTCCGGAGGAGAACCAACTCTTCAGAAAGACCTTGTTTGCCTTTGTGAGAAAATTAAGGGAATGGGGTATCCTGTCAAGCTGGATACAAACGGGAGCCGGCCACAGGCAGTGAAGGAACTTGTTGATGAAGGTCTTGTGGACTACATTGCCATGGACATTAAAACCGATCCGCTACACTATCCTCCATCTATAAAAAAAGACTTCGATCCTGATTCAATACTTTCAAGCATCCAGATCATCATGAATTCGGCTTTACCCTATGAGTTCAGAACCACATGTGTAAAACCGATAGTAGATGCAGAGGCTGTTGAGAATATTGCAAAGACCATAAAAGGCTCTATGCTGTATGCCCTGCAACGGTTTAATAACAGTGATGTGTTGCACCCTGAGTTTTTTCAAGAAGGAAATGCTACCTATGACGATGATGAGCTTATGACTCTAAAATCGATAGCAGAGCCATGGGTCAAAAAGTGCATTGTCCGCTGATAGACGCCCTTTCACAAATGTGTGACTATGCCTTATGAGGTGTGTCAATAGGCAATGTCATAATTTGACCTTGCAGAACTATTGCGAATTTTCACTATTAAGTGAAGAGCAAAAATAAGTAACACTACTACTCCAAGACATCCGGCAATAATATATAACCAAAACATGGCAACCTCCTTAATAATTTCCACAACCTCCGGGCCTCATTATCTCTCTTTTGTTCCTTCTTCTTTGATTGTATGTATCTTGCGTATTAACTCCGCAATTTTTGTATCAAACTGTCGTTGATCTTCGCGCATGCTATCCAGAATTTCAGAGAGATCCATGGCCTTTTCGGGTGTGTCCTTTTTAGTTATAGTCCTTTTGGCGCTTTGCATACTGCTACTCTGTGCAAGAAATATGCAAGATCAGTTAGTAAAGGCATTTCTTTAAAAACTACAATAAAATCAATCTGTTATCGTTTTTTTAAATAAAG
>JAIVXD010000329.1:0-3408 GCA_048636195.1 Anaerolineales bacterium | reverse complement strand
TCGTATGGAGTATAGCTTTCTGTGATCAACCTGTAAACTAATTCTGCTAAACCAGGTCCAAGCATAAAACCCTGACCGCACATGCCGACAGCCTGATAGAAGTTATCCAATTCATTTATCTTCCCAACGATGGGAAATCCATCAGGCGTATTAGGATATTGCCCGCGCCAGGTGCGTCGAACCTTTAGATTTGCCAGCATGGGCATGATCTTAATCATTCTCCTGGCAATCATTGGCAAAAAATCAGATGTAGCGCGATTGTCTATTCCCAGGATTGGAGGGTCAGGGGTCAGGCAGAAGACCACATGGCCTATGGTGTTTTGGTAAAAGTAGAAATTTTTCGACCCGGGCTCCTTGCGTATGTCAACAACCATCGGCCCCATAAACGGTCCTACAGGTTCAGAAATTCCTGCCTCGTGAGAATCCGAATCTACAGGGATATCAATCCCGGCCATTAGAGAAACCTCTTTTGCATATACTCCGGCAGCGTTTAAGACACTGGCCGGGTGATATGTGCCCTTGTTTGTTTTTACTGAGGTAATTTTATTATTCTCTATTTGAAATCCGATAACTTTTTCATTGAATTTAAATTCCGCCCCATAATCCACTGCCTTAAAATGACAGGAGTTAATGAATAACAAAGGAGATGCAGAGCCGTCTTCCGGGGAATATGTGCTGCCGCGCAACCCCTGCATATTGATTCCGGGATTTAGTTCCCTGTATTCTTCGGGTGACAGCCAGTGGATATTCAGACCATCACTTTGTTGGGTTTTCATTAAATCTTTTAGTAGAGTTTCATCTTCTTCGGTATATGCGGGGAATGAATAGCCGTTACTTTGCCAATGAATATCATCTCCATACGTTTCTTTCCAATGGGAAAATATCTCTATGCTTTTCTGGCAGACCGCTATTTTCCCTTTATCAGAATGTGTTGCCCGGATACCGCCAATGGCCTTTTTGTCTTGTCCCTGCCCGGGAGACGGCAGGGAATCGATAACCAATACGGATTGCCCCCTCTTTGCAAACTCCAGGGCCACTGGAACACCGATGGAACCGCTCCCAATGACAATTAGATCATAATTTTTTTTCATTTTGTTTTCATTAGTTTTCTAGTAATAAAATATTTGCATTTTATGGCTGAAAAAATAATATCTTACCGCCGAGGCGCAAAGAACGCAGAGACAAAGGGTTTTTTTGTTTTCCGTTGAGAGGACGGAAAACAAAAAGAAACGCATTGCTAAGATTGTCATATTGCATTTAGAATCGACAGCTTGGTTTTTAAATTGTCGCCTCTCACGACAATTTAAAAAGATAGATTTCTTTGCGTCCTCTGCGACTCTGCGGTGAATATAAAAACTGTAATAGCGCCATTGCATGTTTGGTTCCGGCTTGTCCGGCTCAGAAAATATTGGAAAACACCCCAAGTGGAGCTTCAACAAAAACAGGTCTCATTGTGTTTAAAGTTACCTCTTCCAAATGCACTTCCTCTTCTTTAAACATCTGCAGGATCAAGTCTTCACAGGTTTTGCCACCACATGCTCCCATCCCTGCCCTGGTAATTGCCTTTATTTGATTCAAATCTCTTATACCCAGCCTGATCAATTTGCGGATTTCACCGGCAGTTATTCTTTCGCACCGGCAAACGATTGCATCATCAGAAATCCTGTCTAATTTGATTTCATCTTCAGGCAACGTAACCTCATCTTTTTGAATCCGAAACCCTGCAACCTGTTTGGCTATATCTTTTGGAACCCGCACCTTTATTATCTGGGTTTTTCTCGATTTCTTACCAATAGCCGTATCTATAACAATCGCCTCCTGAAGCCGGTTCCCCTCATAATCTGTTAAAGGGACTGAGTCACCCTTTTTGTATTCATAGTTATATACTTCATAGGCCAGGGAGACTGTTGGATTCTCCTGATCCTCACGGTAATCTACCAATGAAATTGCCAGGCCAGGACAGACGAATAGGCATTTGTTGCAACCAATACATTCATTATTGACAACCTGAGGTTTTTCCAAAAATGAATCACCGGGAATATGAATGACTCCTTGCTTACACACCGAAACACATGGATTACAGGGGATTTGCTGGTGACAGTGGATGACCGGCGTGATACCTGTTTCAGGGGAAGAATCATCAGGGGGTGTGGTAATGGGCCCGGGAGGACTTTTGAGCAGGTCTGCCTTTTCATACCACTCTTTTGGGACAGGCTTATCTTCTTTGCCAAGGACCCTGGCAATTTCCAAACCGGCTATCTTGCCATTAAACATGGCGGAGGATGCCTCGGCAATTTCCTTTGCATCCCCGGCCGCAAATACATTCATTCCAGCCTGCTCTGCCTGTTTGAAAAATTCATTTACGGGACTGAGCCCTACTGCAATTAAAACTGTATCACATTCATAGGTCTTTTCTGTCCCGGCAATTGGTCTAAAATTTTTATCTATTTTGCCTACTGTTACCGACTCCACATGTTCTTTTCCATTGGCCGATAAAATTGTATGACTGGTATGTATCGGCACACCCAGTCTTTTTATCTTATCCGAATGCACCTTATAACCACCACATTGAGGTAATGCCTCGACTAACCCGATAACATCAATGCCTGCCTGTAAGGCATGATAGGCAGCTATCAATCCTACATTTCCACCTCCCACTACAAGAAGTCTTTTTGCAGGTTTTACAAGATCTCTATTAACAAGGGTTTGAAAGGCCCCGGCCCCATAGATGCCCGGGAGAGTATTTCCAGGGAATACTAAGGACCTCTCCCTTGCCCCTGCCGCATTGAGAACAATCCTTGGATTCACAATTGCATAATTCTTTCCGTTGGTAACTACTCCAACCTTTTTATCGCTAAACACATATAATACGATGCTGTTAAGCCACACCTTCAAAGATGGGTATTTTTGCAGTTCATCCTTGAGAATTGTCGCAATATCAATACCCCTGGTTCCGGCATAACAGTCATCAATTGACCCGAAAAACTTGTGTGTCTGAAGAACCAGTTTCCCGCCTAATCGATCCTTATCATCAACAATGAGGGCATTTATCCCTCTTTCACCTAACTGTAGCGCAGCCGAAAGACCGGCAGGACCGCCTCCCACTATTAACACATCTGTCTCAATTTCTTTGATATCAGAGAATTGAAGATTATCCACAGCTTTCGGAAGCTCCGGTATTCCTTCAACACTTTCCACAATCATATTTTTTTCTACTTTGGTCATGCAGGATTTTACCGGAATCCCATTGGCTATGACAGTACACTGGGCACACTGCCCATTGGCACAAAACATTCCCTGGGGAAAGCCATCTTTTGCATGATGACCAAAAACATGAATTCCATTGGCAAATAGGGCAGATGAAATAACTTCACCTTCACTGGCCTCAAGTTTCTGGCTATTCCAGTA
>JAIVXD010000328.1:0-3411 GCA_048636195.1 Anaerolineales bacterium | reverse complement strand
GGAACGATTCAGAGATGGCCTTATCGATCTGCTGGTAGGAACCACGGTGATTGAGGTGGGTGTCGATGTCCCGGGGGCAACAGTCATGGTGATTCAAAATCCTGAACGGTTTGGTCTGACCCAACTCCATCAATTGAGGGGTCGTGTTGGGAGAGGGACCAAAAGAGGGCGCTGTTTCTTGATGCTGTCCACACAACTCTCCGCCCAGACCTTATCAAGACTTAGAATAATTGTTCAAAGCCATGACGGATTTGAAATTGCGCAGAAGGACCTGGAGATGCGGGGGCAAGGCGAACTGATGGGAACGAAGCAGGCAGGGGCAGGGGAACTGGATTTTGTGGAAATGTTCAGGGAGCCGGAACTCCTGGTAGCGGCAAAGAAAGAAGCTGATGCGCTTGTAGCCTCAGATCCGACTCTTTCAAGACCGGAAAATTGCTTTTTAAGGATTACTTTTTCACAAATGTGCTGATCTCAAATTTATTGCCTCCAACCCTGCATTGCACAGCCCCTGCCTGGTCAATTCTAATGACCCTGCATCCTATGTCTCGAAGGCTTTCGAGAGTTTGTTGATGGGGAAAATTGAAAAAATTTCCTTCGCCTGATGAGATAACACATACATGGGGCCGTACCATCCGGAGAAATTCTCTGGAGCTTGAACTTTTACTTCCATGGTGAGGAGAGAGCAGGATATCACTCTTGAGAACCTGGCCGGCATTTGAAACGAGGACCTCTTCACCCTGCCGCTCAAGGTCGCCTGGAAACAGAAAAGACTTCCCTCCATACGAGATTTTCAGTACAAGCGAATTGTTATTCAACCTTGTTCCCCTATCAAAGAGCTCTGTTGAATGTGTATGCGGGAAAGGGTGTATGATTTCCACCTTGACCCCGTTTATCTCCCTGCCACCCGCAAGATCGGCGGGGAGAAACTTTTTAATTTTTTTCGATTCGATAATGGCCATCAGCTCCTTGAAAGAGGCTTTTTCTACCTCATCCCCATTATACCAGAACTCTTTTGGATTAAAGTTACTGGCTATGAAGCGAAGTCCATTCATGTGGTCGGCCTGGGGATGGCTTAAGACCAGGTAATCGATGCGGCGGATCTTTGAATGCCAAAGGTATGGGGCTACCACCATTCTGCCGACATCAAAGTGGCCGCGTGAAAAGCCACCTCCATCTATTAGCATCTTTTTTCCCATGGGAAACTCAACAAGAGCCGAATTAGCCTGCCCAACATCGAGAAAAGTCACTTTCAATTGTTTGCTGAATCCTACCGAGTATGTCCAATAGCCAATGTCAAGCAGAATAAGGAGAACAAGGGCCAGGATTCCTTTCTTTGCCCATGACCAGCGTTTAATAAAGAACAAGAGGAGCATAAGCGAGTAGAACATGAGAAATTCAGAGAAGGTGGGAGTGATCATCCATAAATTGGACCAGGGGAAACCTGCCCAAAATCGGATGATTTCCATCATTGCATGTAGTCCCCATGTGCCCAACTGGAGAAAAAGGCCTGCTATTTCAAATGAAAAGGGTAGTGCTGCAACGCAAAGTAATCCGAACGGCAACACCCACAGTCCCAGGATGGGCACGACAGTCAGATTTGCCGGAATGGTCACAAGAGAAACACGGTGAAAGTAAAATATGGTTAGTGGCAGCAGAAAGATCGTAGCGGAAAGGCTAACCACAAAAAGGCCGATGAAATAAATGTACAGGCGCTTAAAGATGGTGTTTTTTGTTTGTGTTGTCTCTGCGGGAGAAAGGAGTTTGTTTAAGAGAGGAGGTGCCAGCCAGAGAATACCGATCACCGCTGAGAACGAAAGCTGGAAGGATATACTGAAGATGGCATGGGGGTCTATTGTCAGGATGACTAAAGCAGCAAATGCAAGGGTAGACCAGACATCTTTTTCCCGTCGGAAAATCAGAGACCAGAGAAATATGAGGGCCATAGTCATGGCCCGCTGGCCTGATATCTGATACCCGGCAAGAAAGGTGTAGCCGATAACAGGCAGACATGTCAAAAGGGCAGTTATCCTTAGAAGATCTGTTTTAAGGGGAAGGTTGTACGATCGGGACAGGGTCCATTTGAAGAGAAAAAAGGTCATCCAGGCCACAAGCCCTATATGTAGACCCGAAACTGCAAGCACGTGCCCAAGCCCGGTCTGATTAAAGAGCTCTCTTAACTCCTGATTGATACCCTGTCGTTCACCCAAGATCAGGGCCCGGAAGAGGGCGTAGTCCTGGTCATTGAGTCGTTTGCTGAAAAAGTCCCTTACGGGTCGTTGAATCCTTTCTATAAGTCCACGGGGAAATGAGAGGTGACCGGGCCCCATGGGTACGATGCGTCTACCGTCTGAGGCAGATGCGGCGCAGGTAAATCCCTTTAGTCTCATGGCCGACTCATAGTCATATCGACCTGGATTGTTGAAATTTTTAAAGGGCCTTAACCGTGCAGGAAAGCGGATTCTGTCCCCGGGTCTGACAGGCGGGATATGATTATATATGCTCACAGAGACGTTATCGTTGACAGGGACTGTCTTGTCCTCAACAAACAACAGATCCGCCTTGACCTTGAGCCTTGCCATGTTATTGATTATCCGGATCGGCTCAAGGACGGTGCCCTCAATTGTGGCCTTTGTACGCTGGGTTGCAAATGGCATGAGTCGAGATGGGGAATGTTTCCCCTGTTCGAGCATGATTCCGGTGAGAAAGAATGCGAGGAGTAAACAGTAAAGTCTTAATCGGGAGGGAAGAAAAAGGTAGGCTAAGAGAGAGAAGGCCACAGAAAGGAAAATCGGAATTGAAAGATCCGGGTAAGAGTGCAGTGCTTTATATGAGACAAGTATGCCCCCTGTGAAGGATAAGAGCATTGGTATAAGGGGGCGATGTAACATGTTACTCTTTTTCACGCCATATGGTGGCCCCCAGGTTTTTGAATTTTTTTTCCAGGAACTCGTATCCCCGATCGAGATGATAAATGCGGTGAACTTCGGTTCTGCCACCTTCTGCAGCTAAACCGGCCAGGATAAGGGATGCACTGGCCCGCAAATCAGTGGCCATAACCGGAGCAGGGAGGAGACGCTCTTTGCCCTTTACAAGGGCCTGACTGCCGTTGATTTCTATATCAGCATCCATCCTCTTGAGCTCACTCACATGAATAAAGCGGTTTTCAAATACGGTCTCTCTGATCATGCTCCAGCCCTTTGCAATACACATAAGAGACATGAACTGGGCCTGGAGATCTGTGGGAAAACCAGGAAAAGGCGTGGTTCTGATGTCCACGCTTTCAATAGTATCAGGTCCTTTAATAGAAATACACTCGCCCTTTGATTTTATTGCTGCGCCTGCAGACTTCAGCTTTTCTATAAGCGCCCCCAAATGTTGGGGACGACATGATTCGATTTCTATATCACCCTT
>JAIVXD010000327.1:0-3411 GCA_048636195.1 Anaerolineales bacterium | reverse complement strand
AGGCTATACAGCTATTGTAATTCGATCAAGGCATTAATCCGGTTGTGAGCGCCCGAACTTATTGAGAAGTTACGGTCTTAAAAACAAAAAAGGCCATGAAAACGCAATAGGGTTTTCAAACCCTATAAACCTTCATGACCTAAAATTGCTTTTATTTCAATTGTACATCAGGGCTTCTTGCCCGCGTTTCAACAGTTTATAAACTTGTAATAGCAGGATGTCAATATTTTTTTGAGGCGATGTTTGAGCTTTGGACTAAAATCCGTTGACACAGAAGCAGCAAGAAACTATATTTTTAAGTAAAGGCACGAAGCCTGAGATCAAGCGAAGTTCGAGGCCACGAAGGTTGAAGAATTTTAAATTGCCGAATCTTGTGGCCTTTTTTTTAAGTTATTAATGAGGTAGTGCAAGTTTTGAGGCGCCCCATGATAAAGTATCCTTGATGCGTCTCACGTAAGAGGTCTTCCCATGCACATCTCTGAAGGGATATTGTCCGGACCGGTTCTGATTTCAGGAATTGCGCTTGCGGTGGCAGGTACTGCCGTGGGGCTGAAAAAACTGGATTACGATCGCATCCCCCAGGCAGGCATCCTTTCAGCCTCTTTTTTTGTGGCATCGCTAATTCACATTCCCATCGGTCCTTCGAGCGTTCACCTTATCCTCAACGGGATCGTTGGCCTGATTCTCGGATGGAGCGCCTTTCCCGCAATTCTGGTTGCATTGACGCTTCAGGCAGTGTTTTTCCAGTTTGGAGGCATTACAACACTGGGTGTCAACACAGTGAACATGGCAGTTCCTGCCGTTTTGTGCTATTTTCTGTTCAGGCGCACACTCCACAAGCGTCCGTCCATTGCGTTTATTGCAGCCTTTGCGTGTGGTTTCATTTCCGTATTCCTTGGGGCCATTTTTGTTGGACTTTCATTGGTTTTCACTGAAGAAAATTTTTTTAAGGTCTCAGCAATGCTCGTAATAGCTCATCTTCCTGTGATGATCATCGAAGGGATCATTACCGGCTTCTGCGTATCGTTTCTGAGAAAGGTTCAGCCCAGCATGCTCCCGGGATACGCAGAGTAAAGAACCTCGCACAAATGAGACAGAACTTATGAGACACGGTATTATCATGGTTGCCAATAGTAGATGGACTAAGAGGATCCTTGTTTTTTTAATTTTATTACTACCTTCGTTTCTTGTGGTCGGTTCTGCGAGCGCCCACAAAGTCATGATTTTTGCCTGGGTGGAAGGGGACACGGTTTATACTGAGAGCAAATTCAGCGGTGGAAAGAGGGTCAAGAAAAGCGATGTCATGGTTTATGATCTCAAAGGAAACCGTCTTCTCAAAGGAAAAACAAATGAACAAGGGGAGTTTTCTTTCAAGATCCCAGAAAAAACAGCCATGAAGATCGTCCTGCTGGCTGGAATGGGACATCGCGCCGAATGGACAGTCCCACTGGAAGAGATACAGGGGATTGCCTCCGAAACGTCCGAAATAACCACAAACCAGTCAACGATTGCAAAAGAACCGGACAAGCAGACCCGGTCAGTTTCCGTGACCAACCTCAGCCCTGATGATATTCAACTGGCATTTGAAAAGGCCTTAGACAAAAAACTCAAACCTGTTATGAAGAAACTTGCGGAATCCCAGGAACATGGCCCCACAGTAAAGGACATCTTAGGCGGTATCGGCTACATACTGGGCCTTGTGGGGGTTGCCAGCTATTTCCACTACCGTCGTAAGACGAAGGACTTGTCAAAGTCATGATAGAGGAACCCTTTTCAGACGGAGATTCGCTGATTCACCGCCTTGACCCGAGACTCAAGGTTATTTTCGCGATACTCTACTCCTTCATTGTGGCACTTTCTTCCAGGTTCCCTACCCTGTTCGCTGCCCTGGGTTTCTCACTCCTCCTGATTGTCCTGGCACGTTTAAACATGCGGGAGGTCGCCAAGAGATTGGCGGTTGTAAATGGCTTAATCCTTTTTTTCTGGTTGGTATTGCCTCTGACCTTTGAGGGTAAACCATTGTTCTACCTCGGCCCCCTTGCAGTCACCCGTGAAGGCGTAATTCTTTCTGCGCAGATCACACTCAAATCGAACGCCATCCTGCTGGCCTTTATCTCTCTAATTGCCTCCATGTCCATTGCCACGTTGGGCCACGCCATGAACCGCCTGTACATCCCTGATAAAATAGTTCATCTTTTTTTGCTAACCTATCGATATATATTTGTAATAGACCAGGAGTACCAGCGACTTTCAAGGTCAGCCAAAATTCGTAGTTTTCGCCCCGGTACCAACGCACATACGTACAGAACATACGCGTACCTCATAGGAATGCTATTTGTCCGGGCCTCGGCACGGGCGCAGCGGGTGCACCAGGCCATGCTCTGCCGTGGATTCAAAGGGAAATTCTATTGCCTTCGCGAATTTTCAATGTCATTGTTTGATTGGACCTGGTCGGTTATTATGGCAGTGGTAATCTTTGGATTGGGTGTTCTGGAATGGATCAAAATAACCTAATTATCAATCTTTCTGATATCTCTTTCGCGTATCCTGGAAGCTCCAAGGTCCTTGATAAACTTAATCTTCAGTTCCATCAGGGTGACCGGCTGGGCTTGATCGGGCCAAACGGGAGCGGAAAAACCACCATGTTTCACATTATCATGGGGCTCCTAAAACCCTCCTCCGGAACAATTGAGATTTTTGGCAGGCAAGTTAATGGAGAAAGAGACTTCAGGAGTGTTCGTGAGAGAATCGGCCTGCTTTTTCAGGATGCTGATGACCAGTTATTCAGCCCCACAGTCCTGGAAGATGTAGCCTTTGGGCCTTTAAATCTGGGGAGATCACAGGAAGAGGCTAAGGCCATTGCTCAAAAGACATTGGAACTTTTGGGTCTTTCCGGATTTGAAGACAGGATAACCTACAAGCTCTCAGGCGGGGAGAAAAAACTGGTCTCCCTGGCCACGGTACTGGCCATGGAACCTGAAATCCTGCTCCTTGACGAACCGAGTAACGGCCTCGATGATAATACTAAAGCCAGGCTCATGGAGGCGCTATCTCAACTCGATCTCTCCTTTATATTGATCTCCCATGAAATAGATTTTCTCTCTGAGACAGCAGATTCCATCTGTGAAATGAGAGACGGAAAGATACTTTTTGACGAAGAAGTATATGCACATCCCCATTACCACCGACATCCTCATGGCACTGTGCCACACGAACATAAGCCCTAAGATGGAAGGATTAAGAAGTGGGCAAAAATACCAGCGGAGGATAAGTATCTGAGGGTCATTTTGTTAGAGGATGGAGAAACAGTACATAATGCATTCTTCGATAGGTCTTTCAAGGAGGATTAGGAAATGAAGGTCAAATATTTTCCAGACACTGATACTGCTCTTGTAGAATTCACTGACAAAG
>JAIVXD010000326.1:0-3415 GCA_048636195.1 Anaerolineales bacterium | reverse complement strand
GGCGTGGTGAATAATTTCAATAGCTTCACCACCTCCTTTATGCCTCTGATGCGGGATAAGGCACCGGTTGGTCTGATCTGCCAGTCCGGTATCTTCTTTGTGGGTTCCACAGTTTTCAGTGGCCCGATAGGCAAGGGCATAGATATTGGTAATGCCTGTGATATCGGGTTTTATGAAGCACTCGAATACTTGGGAGATGACCCGGATATTAAGATCATTGCCATACATATGGAGGGACTGGAACAGGCAAGAGAATTTGTTTCATTGGCTGCCCGTCTTGCAAAGGAAAAACCGATAATCGTCTTTAAGACGGGGCAAAGTGAAACCGGGGCAAAGGCCGCGGCTTCGCACAGCGGGACAATGGCAGGCCACTATCGGATTTATAAGGCCAGCCTGAAACAGGCCGGAATCCATTTTCTTGATGAGGATGGTCAGATGAATGATGCAGTCAAGACACTGCTGCACCAGCCACCCATGAAGGGAAACAGGATAGCTGTCATCACGGTCACCGGAGCGGGGGGAATTATTGCAAGTGATGCGTTTGACAAATATGGCCTCAAAATGGCTTCCCTTTCTGAAAAGACTACCAGCACCATTGCGGAGCTTTCTCCGGAATGGATGCCCCTTGGTAACCCATTGGACATCTGGCCTGCGGTCATGAAACACGAGCTGAAGAGTGTTTATGCTACAGCACTGAAGGCGGTTCTGGATGATGACAATGTTGATGGAGTCCTGTGTATCAGCATTGCTCCCGGTCTTCCCGCTTTTGATTTCCTTGATGTCTCAGAGAGCGTGAACAAAGTAGTCTTGAGAGAAAATCAAAAGCCGGTAGTTGCCTGGCTTTACGGCCCTGACGTTAAAGAGATCGGCAAAAGGTTTGAGAAAGAAAATAAGATCATGGTTTATCAAACAATCGAAAAAGCAGCCTGGTCTTTAGCTCTCTTGCAAGAGCGCCAGAAATTTCTTGAAAGGGCAAATGGACAGAATGGATAAAACTGAACAACCATGGAGGTACGAATGAAACTAATAGAAAAGGCATTAGAAGAGGGGCGAAAAACACTTTCTGAGTATGAGTCCAAACAGTTACTGGCTGCATACCAGATCCCGGTGACCAAAGAAGTGCTTGTTGATGATGTAAAGGACCTCACCAAGGCCACACAAGAAATTGGTTACCCGCTTGTTTTAAAGGGATGCTCCTATGAAATCTCCCACAAGACAGAAAAGGGCCTGATCAGGGTTGACATAAGAAGTGACAAGGAGGCCAGGGCAGCCTTTGAGGAAATCATGACCAACATGGATGGGAGTGAGAAGGCAGTTTTGGTCCAGGAGATGGTAAAAGGAAAACGGGAGTTAGTCATAGGTTTAACCCGTGATGCCCAGTTCGGTCCATGCGTCATGTTTGGCCTTGGAGGAATATTTACCGAGATATTGAAGGACATCTCTTTTCGCGTAGCCCCTCTTGAAAAAAGAGATGCCTTGGAAATGATGCAGGACATTAAAGGTCACAAGATTCTGGAGGCTGTCCGGGGTATGGAGGCGGCGGATCTGGATGCGCTTTCCGAAATTCTGATCACCGTGGGCCGCATAGGTTTAGAGAATGAGAGAATCAAAGAGATTGACATTAACCCTGTGATTATCTCCGGGAGTAGACCCGTGGCTGTGGATGCTTTAGTGGTACTCAGTTTCTAAGGAGAACACCATTATGGACTTTATCCGAAAGACTATAGGACAAGCAATAAACACGATTGCACAGGAATACCCCGATACGGATGCAATTATTCACACGGAAATGGGTGTCCGGTACGACTATGGTCTTTTGTTGAGGGAAATTGGTCATATTGCCAATGGGCTCATAAAAGCGGGTATCAAGAGAGGTGACAAAGTAGCCCTCTGGGCACCGAACATTCCGGAGTGGATCATATCCATGCTGGCACTTGCAAAGATGGGAGCGATCACTGTGCCGATTGACCCGGGTGCAGGAAGAGATGACCTTCACTTTATACTTGAGCAGTCAGAATGCCGTGGCATTATCATGTCGAAAGGCCTGGAAGATGAAGAATACGTAAAAATGGTCTTAGATTTAAAAGATGAAATCCCAAACCTGGAACACGTGTTTGTGATTGCTGATAAATCCTACCCTGAAATGACACCCTGGAGTGAATTAAGGGCCATTGGGGAAGCAGTTGATCCAGGGGTGCTCAACCAGATGGAGAATGCAGTCAATCCGGAAGATCCTGTGGCCATCATGTATACGTCAGGCACTACTGGCAAGCCAAAAGGGGTAGTGGTGGATCATTTGGGCCTTATCAACAAGTCAATGTTTTCTACAGAGCGTCAGGGAGTTAATCACACGGATCGTCTCTGCCTCTTCTTTCCTCTTTTTCATATGTTCGGAAATACGTGCATCGCACTGGCAGGGCTTCTAAGGGGAGCTGCCCTTATAATACCCTGTCAGACCTTTGATCCTTCCAGGATACTCGGAGCCATTTATGAAGAAAGTTGTACGGCTATTTATGCATCTCCCAGTATGATCATTTCCCTCTTAGAACATCCTGAATTCCAGAAAAGGGAGTGGAGAACGGTTCAGAAAGGAATAATCGGCGGTGCCCCCTGTCCGATGGAATTAATGAGAAGCCTTGTAGAGGATATTGGCGTATCCAGTATTACTGTGGCCTACGGCATTACGGAGACTTCTTCCTGGATTACCATGACAAATCCGAATGATCCGATCGAATTGAGGGTTTCAACGATCGGGATGCCACTGACCTGCAATGAAGTTAAAATTGTGGACCCTGCCACCGGTGAAGATCTTCCGCCAGAAACCCAGGGTGAACTCTGTACAAAAGGGTTTTTAATGAAGGAATACTACAGGATGCCCGGGGCTACAGTTGCTGCAATCGACCGGAACGGCTGGTTCCACACAGGGGACCTTGGGGAAATGGACGAAAAAGGTTACGTCAAGATCACGGGCCGGCTAAAGGATGTCATTATCAGAGATGGTGTTGAGATCTATCCGGTTGAAGTGGAGGAGATTATATACAGACTGCCAGAGGTGTCAGAGGTCCAGGTTTTTGGGTTTCCTCACCCGGAAAAGGGGCAGGAAGTTGCAGCATGGGTTAGGGTAAGGGAAGGGTGTCAACTATCCGTTGATGACCTTGCGGCACATGTTAAGAGAAATATGGATGTTGGAGTAGCGCCTGATTATTTTAAAATCGTCTCAGATTTTCCCATGACAAGAAGCGGTAAGGTGCAAAAGTTCAAGCTGGCGGATGAGGCCCAAAAAGAGTACCTCGATAGGTAGGCCCTGCGGGCCGGAGGTCGCAACCAACATCTCTCACCTTATGCCCTGTGCCTTACGCCCTCTATTGTTCCACATATGAGGCAAAACTCAGGCCTCGAAGAAATATTTTAATAA
>JAIVXD010000325.1:0-3426 GCA_048636195.1 Anaerolineales bacterium | reverse complement strand
GCTTGACAACTTTTTCTGGAAATTGATATAGAACCCCATTTTTTATGCATTAAAATATTCGTAACCGTTCACGGGTTCAAAGGTTCAGAGGTTCAAAGGTTGCATTCTCATCACCATACGTCATTTTGTAAACGTTTTGTACGGGAAAATCGACCGCTTCCACATCCCCACAAATCTGGAACATGGTATTTGGCAATTATGTGGCAAAACCAGCATTTTTTACGAGGACTTCGGGGCATCAATTTTGGCCCTGTCCCTAACCCTGAACGTTGAACCCTGAACCTGTGAACGCTTACAAATATTCATTCAAATGAAAGGAGAACAAATGAAAAGAGAAAAATGAAAAGAGAAAAATTAACGGAGAAAAATGAAAAGAGAACAAATGAAAGGAGAACAAATGAAAGGAGAACAAATGAAAGAACTAAAAGACTGGATCGTTCCCTGGCTTTATACGTCAAGGGAGTACAATGTAGGTATTTTGGACCAGGCATGGGCCAACCCTGGTCATGCCCGTCTGATGCTCAATGAAAACCCCATCCAACCGTCGGAAAAGGTCATCGAGGCGGTAGCGGAAGCCCTTCGAAACGGCAACCGGTACCCTGACAGTTATTTGAGGCTGAGAACCAAAATCGGTGAAATGTACGATTTGGGCCCGGACAATGTAGCCCTGTGCAACGGATCTTCGGAAACCATCGACGCCATGATGCGCCTATTTCTGCATCCTGGAGATGAGTTCATGCTGTCCACGCCGACCTTTGAGCTGTTTCCGCCCCGGGCCGAGCTTTGCAATGCAAAGGTCGTTTCAATTCCGGTGAGGGAAGGTGACCTGCAGTATGATGTGGATGCGATGCTCAATGCCATCAATGAACGGACGAAACTGATCCTGATCATCAACCCCAACAACCCCACCGGCGTCTTTATCGAAGATGAGGATCTAATTCGATTTTGCGAAACGGGTGTTCCCATTTGCGTGGATGAAGCATACCTGGATTACAATACGGACAGGCCTTCAAAAGCACCCCTGATCAAAAAATATCCCCATGTGTTTCTGTCGGTTACATTTTCCAAAGCTTATGGGTTTGCCGGTATCCGATTCGGGTTTGTATTGGGCACCGAAGAGATGATTGCCGCCTTCAATCGAATGTTTTTGCCCTGGAACGTGAGCCTGATGTCTGCGGCTGCCGCCGAAGCCATCATCGACAACCCTGATGAGGTCAAAGCGAAGGTCGAACACAACAACAAGTGGATGGCCATTTTTACGGAAGAGCTTAAGAAACTGGGGCTTAAACCATATCCGGCCAATGGCAATTACATGCTTATCGACGGCACCATGACCGGCAAAACCACCCAAGAGATCCTCAAAGCCGCCCTTGACGATAAAATCTATCTGAAAAAGATCGGTGAAATGCATGGTAAAACCGGGTATTTCAGGGTAACCCCGGGTACGGATGAAGAAAATGAACGATTCCTGAAATTCATCCGGGCCTACTTCGGTTAATTACCGGTAAAGGCAGATTGACGAAAACAACACACCCCGATTGGCTGGACCTCCCATTCAGTTGGGGTGTGCCAAAATTGTCCCGGGATTTAGTGCCTTTTATTGTATTATGTCACGATCGCGCTATCAGAGTAGCTCAAAAAGTCTGAAGTTTGATGCTCGTTTATCAAATGTAAGCACACATTCACAGCCCGAAAATTTTGCTGAGTGCGCGATCAAAAGATCCGAAAGGTCCATTTTGGTTTCTCGTGCCGAAGAAATAAAGTTCAGAATTGCTGATTGTGTTTCAAACTTCAGGATGGGCATCAGTATAAGCTCATTAATGGAATCTAGTATCTCTTGTCTTGGAATATCATAAACAGATTCCAACACCCAGACGGTTTCAAGGACAACAAGTAGAGGCACGAAAAATACTTCCCTGTCTGACTCCGCCTTTTTGAATATCCTGTAAATGGTTTTGGCTTGTCGCTTGTCATCCCTTACGAGGAAGCGAACCAGCACATTAGTATCCAAGGCCTTCATTTGAAACTCGCCTGTATCTTCTGCCTTATCCCAGCATCCATTTCCTCAATAGAAACAGGCTTCCTACCCGGCATGTATAACCTTCCGAATACATCATCAACCTTCTTGGTGACCGGCCTAAGAAGCGCTTCTTTACTTTCAGTGATCACAAATTCAACCTTGTCTCCTTTGTGTAGATGCAGAGAATCCCGAACTGCTTTAGGAATCGTTACTTGCCCTTTGCTTGTGAGTGTCGCTAATGCCATAAGACTCTTTCTCCTTACCATTGCCGGATTTCTTACTTAAGAGTAAGATAAAACAGATTAGTAGTCAACCCTTTTTTTGACTTAACGCACTGCGAAATACCGGTCACCTGTCCGCCGTTCCGTTTGAGCAGTACAAGTATAACGAGCATCTTTTTCCAAGCGGTTGTGGTTTGTCGGCGATTATTACGCATGCTGCGGTGGGTTGAGTTCAATCTTGCAACTGTTCCACAGAGATGCCCATTGCATTGGCAAGCTTTTCAAGTGTCGTCGCCCGCAAATAGTTACAAGAATTTTCTTATACCTTCCCGTATTTTGTTGAATATAGTTTTGAACTCTCCATGAATTTCAAGACGCCCTCCCGGAAGTGAATGGGCATGCTGCCATTGGGCAAGATAGTCATTGATTTCCTTTTTCCAGCGTTTCCTGTCCCAGGGCAACACAGGGCCCACGAGCTTTCGAACCCTGCCAAGATATTCCCTCCCTCCGTGCGGGGTCAGCAACCCGATTCTTACCCGCCTTAACAGAAGATCAGTCAGGTGTCTCACCTTTTCATGCTTTGCCACATAGGGCAGTTCCGCCCAAAGTGTTCGGGTGCCGGGAATGGTTTTCAGGTCTTGCGATGCGGCAGTCCTGACAAGCTCATTCGCGGACTCACCATACCTGCCAAAGAGATTGCGCCAGGTATCCTGGGACAGGCCGAAGTCTTCTTCCGGGACCACAGATGGCTGGGTAAAACCCGGTTCATCCGGATCCGGCAAATCAACGGGCGGCAAAAAGGGTTTGGCCGTTTTAAGGACATCAAAAGCCAGTTTGCGAAATGTGGTCAGCTTTCCGCCGGTGATGGTTACAAGGCCCTTATCCACCCAGACCACATGCTCGCGGGATTCATGCGATGGGGCCAGTTTACCTTCACTCAGCACGGGTCTTACACCGGCAATGGTAGAAAGGCAATCTTCAGAAGAGATATCAAGGGAAGGAAATATAGTATGCAGCCCTTTTATCAGATACGATACTTCTTCTTCTGTAATGGCAGGCTCGATGGAAAGGTCTTCTTTATGGTCAAGGTCCGTAGTTCCCACAATTATTGCCCCTTCCCAGGGAAACATAAACACAGACCTGTTGTCTGAAGGATGGGAAAAACTGACGGCCTGATCCACGGGA
>JAIVXD010000324.1:0-3426 GCA_048636195.1 Anaerolineales bacterium | reverse complement strand
AAAATATTGGCATCTGGATTTTGGCTCTTTACCTGCAGGGCCTGCTTCAGGGCGGTGACACAGCAAACGCTTGAACAGTATGGCAGATGATCAGGATCTCTTTGTCCTGCACATTGCAGGAAGGCGACGTTTGTTACGTCCTTTCCATCGCTGGGTCGGGTTATCTTTCCATCTTTAACGTTCTCTTCAAACAGGACATTGGTAATGACATTGGGAGAAGCTCCGAACCCGAGCTTTTTATCCAGCTTATCGGGGTCATAGGGCTGCCATCCGGCCGCAAGCACAATAGCCCCTATTTTATGCTCAGCCGTGGTTCCATTCTGGCTGATAGTAGCCTGAAAAACACCCGGGCCTCCAGCGGTTTTGTCCACCTTGGCCCCGGTATACACCTTGATTTTTTCATTTTGTGTGACTTCCTGAATCAGTTGTTCCAGATCGTTATCCTGAGCGTCCTTGTAAGGGAATGTCGCTATTTTCTGGACATTGCCCTGAAAACCTCCCAGTTGGGCCTCTTTTTCCACCAAAACCACTGAACAGCCGGCTTTTGCGGCTTCTAAGGCCGATGTCATCCCGGTCAGTCCACCTCCAACCACAAGGATATCCCTGGATATTTCTTCTTCAGGTTTAAAGGGTTCAGGCAGTTCCATATTGTCAACCTTGGCCATGCCCATTCGGAGATAGTCTTCTGCCATCATCTGGGTGTCTTCATCCCCTGGTTTCTGACACCAGACCACCTGTTCCCGGATATTGACCCTGTCAACAATACAGCTTTCAAAGTCAAAGGCATCATACATCACCCTATGGGAACAGGCTGCTATTACCAGTGTATTGGCGCCCTCATTGGCAATGTCATTCTTAATGAGTTCCACACCTTCCTGACTGCACAGGTTGGCATGAATCCGGCAAATGGGGACGCTGCCTTCATCAGTAGCCACCTTGCCGAGCTGTTCTGTATCAAGGGCATCTCCAATGCCACATCCCGTGCATATATAGACTGCGGTCTTTTTTTCCATTGAGTTTACCTCCTCACAACCGATTGAATAGCTTTTAGGGCTGCTGCCGTTCCATCCTGGACTACTTCTGAAACAAAAGTCGGCGTTCTTACACAACCTGCAGCATGAATGCCGGGTTTACCGTTTCGGGAAACCATAAACCCATAATCATCATAGGGGACCTGAATGGGAAGAGGGGACTCAGATGTATTGGGTTGCATACCTGTTGCCAGCACAACCAGATCCGCAGAAATCTCATGCAGCTCTTCGGTCATTGTATCTTCAACCCTCAGAACAAGCCCCTTACCATCTTCCTCGGTGATCTTGGCCACTTTACCTTTAAAAAACCGGATGTTTTCATCTTCCTTGACCTTGTTATAAAAGTCTTCCAACCGGTCTGTGGCCCTGATATCAATAAAAAAGATATATATTTTGGCGTCAGGATATTGTTCGCGCACATAGGTGGCCTGCTTCATGGATGCCAGACAGCAAATGCCCGAGCAGTAAAGGAGGTGATTTTCATCCCGTGAACCCGCGCATTGAACAAAAGCTATTGTCTCAGGCGCCTTGCCATCAGAAGGCCTAACAATCTTTCCCTGTGTTGGTCCTGTCCAGGAGGCCAGTCTTTCCATCATGACGTTGGTGATCACATCCGGGTATTGTCCAAATCCGTAAGTATCAAGCTTGTTGGCATCATAGGGCTTCCATCCCGTTGCCCAGATAATAGAGCCCACCTTCAATTCCACTGTCCTGGTTTCCATATCCAGGTCGATTGCATCATATGGGCAGGCCTCCTTAACCTTTTGGGCCTCATCACTTTTTACCAGGGACGGGTCCAGCACATACCGCATGGGGTAAGCCATGTCGTGTGGCAGATAAGCGGCCTTGATCTTATCCATACCGTAATTAAAGGCATTTTCGATTTCCATGGTACAGGCCTCGGCGCATTCGCCGCAACCAGTACATTTCTCGTTAACGTAACGGGGACTTAATCGAATGGTGACATCAAAATCTCCTTCCTCTCCGGAAATCTTTTCTACTTCAGCCATGGTAAAAAAACGCACCCTGGGATTCTGCCTGATCCGGCGAAAGTTGATTTCCAGTCCGCAATTGGGAGGGCACAATTTAGGGAAGTAATGATGAAGCTGGGCCACCCTTCCCCCCAGATAGGGGTTTTTCTCCACTATATAGACATCGTAGCCCGCCTCTGCTGCCTCAATAGCGGCAGTGAGCCCGCTCATACCACTGCCGACCACCAGGATACTCTGGGTGTCTGTGTTTGCCATACTTATCCTCCTCGGCTCATTTATATATATTTCGGAACATATACAATTTCCCGAAATTATACACTTATCAATACGTACTGTCTTTTCCCAGCTAAATAGTAAGCAGTAAGGAGTATGCAGTAAGCACCATAAAGATTTGTTGCCCTTTTCTGCCTACTCCTTACTGCCTACTGCTTACTTCAAACTTAACTCGCTGGTCACATAACCGTATACTTCGGACCTCCTCCGCCCTCCGGAGGCACCCACGTAATATTTTCATAGGGGTCTTTTACATCGCATGTCTTGCAATGAACACAGTTCGAAAAGTTGAGCTTCATAATACGCTTGCCGGTCTCCTCATCAATCTCCATTTCGTATACATTTGCAGGGCAGAAGCTCACGCAAGGATTCTGATATTCTTCAGTACATTTGGTATAGCAGATGTCAAGATCCAATATCTTAAGATGGGCAGGCTGTTTTTCCTCATGGGTTGTACCTGAATAATAAACATCCGTTTCTTTATCAAATGTTTGCTTGCCATCGAATTTAATTACCCCCTTTTGCTCATCCGTGGGGGAATCCGTACCGTAAACATCAACCACTTTTTTCAGGTGAACAAAATCAGGTTTGGTGGGAAGTCGGCCCTTCAAGATCCTGCCACCCAGAATATACTGGAACCCTGCCTTGATCATGGCAATCCATAGACCTTTCTGGAAGGCCTGATGGAAATTGCGCACCTTGTAAAGCTCCTTCGAGATATAGCTGTCATAGAGGGCTTTCTGGTACGTCTCAAGGCTTGCCTGTGAGAAGTCATCTTTTAAAAGGGATTGAAAAATCGTCTCTGCAGCCAGCATACCCGATTTCATTGCAACGTGAATCCCCTTGATCTTCTGGCTTATGAACAGGCTTGCCGAATCCCCGACAATAAGGCCCCCTTCGAATGTGAGTTCAGGAATAGAAAAATACCCTCCCACAGGGGCTGTCTTGGCCCCGTACTGGGTCATTTTCCCGTCTTTTAGAATGTCGGCTACAAAAGGGTGGAGCTTGAATTTTTGAAACTCACGGTGAGGATCAAGAAGGGGGTCTTCGTAATCAAGGCCTGTCATTAACCCGAGGGAGACCATGTTGTTTTTCATTCCATAAATAAATCCCCCGCCATATGTATTACT
>JAIVXD010000323.1:0-3434 GCA_048636195.1 Anaerolineales bacterium | reverse complement strand
ACTAACCGTATGTGACTAAGCCGTTTCCCTTTGCCGTTTCTTAATCCCGTCAGATTCTGCGGGGCAACTCAACGGCAAAGGGAAAATTATTTATCTCTGCGTTCTTAGCGTCTCTGCGGTGAAAAACAAAAGGGCAAGAAAGAACAGAATGGCTACTCCCCCTGAAAGCTTACTTTCTCCGGCAGCATCAAGCTAAATGACGTTCCCTGACCAACCTCGGACGTGAAGGTCAGCTTCCCTCCATGCTCTTTCACAATTTTTTGGGTCACAGGCAGGCCCAATCCTGACCCTTTGTACCCTTTAGTGGTGAAAAAATCGGTAAACAGCTTTTTCTGGGCGTCTTCATCCATACCGACCCCGTTATCTGTGATCCTGAATCTCACACCCCAGCCAGGTGGTTTGTCCGTTTCTACTGTCACAACGCCCTTACCGTCCATTATTCCCCCCAGGGTGCAGGCGTCAATGGCATTGCCGATGAGATTCAAAAGGCAGTTGTGTATGGCGGTTTTGTCCATGGCCACCGGGGTTAATTCGGGATCGAGCTTCCGGACAAAAACGGCACCTGATAGTTTGGCCCTTTCCCACATCAGCTCCAGGACCTCGGCAACCACCTCATTGGGATTCACCAGGTCGTAACTGGGTTTCCTTTCGCTGGAATAGATGAGCATGTCCGTGACAATACTGCTTATCTGGTCAATGTTCTTCTCGACCATACCCCAGCCCTTTTGAACCAGTTCATGGTCTTTCTTTCCCATGGCCGAGTTAATGACATATGCCCCACCTTGAAGCCCGTTAAGGATATTCTTGATGTAATGGGCTACGCCAGCGACGGTACGGCCGATGGCGGCCATGCGTTCTGCGTGTTCTTTTTCTCTCTGAAGCCTGTGAATTTCCCTTAAGTCCTGGATGAATACAACACTTCCTACTTCTTTTTCCTCTTCGTAGAGTAGGGTTCCTGATAGCCTTAATGGGATGGTCTCGTTTGCCTTATTAAGAAACTGCGCCTCCATATTAATGATTTTACCAGGAGGACCATACTGTTCACCGTAGAAGGCATCCCTGATGGCTATGCCAGTTTCCTCGGAAAGGATTTCCAGGTAGCTTTTTTGTCCTATTATTTCCTCCGGCGCATATCCCAGGATTTCTGCTGCCCCTCGATTGAAAATCACGATTTTTCCTTTAGCTTCGGTGGCTATGATGCCGTCAATGGAGTTTTGAATGAGGTTTTGCACAAAAATTTCACGCTTTTCAATCTCCCGAATCATCTTTACCCGTTCCGAGAAGTCCTGATACGTAATTACAGCGCCCTGAATATTTCCCGAATTGTCTTTGATGGGCGCTGTGTTGAAATAAAGATGAGTGCCTTTTTCACCGAGGTGCGGGAAAAAGTGCTCGGCCTCATAAGCACCTTCTACCATGGGCGATTTGCGGAGGTGCATGCCTTTGTACAGTTTCTTATTTGGTTCCAGATCGTCATTAATGAGAAAGTCAGCGAGAATGGGCCTCTTATGGGGGTAAAAGGGCTCCCATTGCCTATCGGTTCCAATCATCTCTTCACTGCGAAATCCTGTCAGTCTTTCAACTGCCCGGTTCCAGTAAGTGATCTTATGATTTTTGTCGAGCACGAACATGGGGATCGGTGAACCATAAATAATTCCTTCGGCGGTTCTTTTTTGCTCGCGTGTCTCCTCTTCGGAAGCCTTTAGATGCTGGGTCATCTTAACCCGTTCCGAGAAGTCCTGATAAGTAATGATAGCCCCCTGTATGTTCCCTGCATCATCTTTGATGGGCGCAGCGTTGATATATAAGTGGGTGCCGTCTTCACCAAGATGGGGAACGAAATACTCCACCTCATAGCCCTCTTCTACAACTGGTGATCTGTGTAACCCCATTTTTTTGGTTATTTTCTTGATTTGCTCTGAGTCATTATCAATAATTACGTCAGCCAAAAGGGGTCTCTTGCGGCGATAAAAAGGCTCCCATTGCCTATTGGTTCCAATCATCTTCTCGCGGCTAAACCCTGTCAATTTTTCGCACGCCTTGTTCCAATAGATAATCTTGTGATCTTTATCGATTACAAACATGGGGGTTGGGGAGCCATAGATAATTCCTTCGGCCGTCCTCTTTTGCCTGCGCGCCTCTTCTTCGGATGCCTCCAACTCCTGGCTTTGTTCTTCAATCTCTTTTTCAACGTGCAGCTTTTCGTCCTCCAGGCGGCTAAAGTCCCAAAACAATTTTGCCACGGTATGATCCATCAAATGCACATGGGCCGGCTTTTCATGCTGAATTGTCTGACTGAAATCCGGATCACCGGTAAGTTCGATAATCAAATCCAAATCCGGGATGCTAAAAAGGTCTTTGTAGTTAGATGTGGTGAATATATTCAGGGCTTGGGCTTGCCTGAGGCCGGGGGCTTGCAGGTTAGTATCCGCAATACCCACAATGTGCATTTGAAGCTGTCGAAGCTGGTCCCTGGATATCATGTCCATAATGGCCAGGCAACCCGGACCGGCTCCTATGATAGCGACATTGTATTTTTTCATTAACTTAGCACTTCTTTGATCATCTTGAGGAGCTTTTGCGGGTCCACAGGCTTTTCAATATAGCCCTCAGGCTTCAGGGCGTTGCGCTCCGGGTCCCCAGTTGCGCCTTTTTTAAAAAAGGCCTCCACATCAATACCGGTCTCACTGGATACACCGGTTACCATAATCACCGGGATCTCCTTTAGTGCATCATCCTTTTTAAGGTCAGAGAGAAGGGCGATACCGCTTTTCCGGGGCATCATCAGGTCAAGAAGGATAAGGTCGGGATGATCTGATTTTGCCCTTTCAAGGCCTTCCCGGCCATTGGAGGCATCTACAGTAATATATCCATGGTCTTTTACGACTGTGGATAGGAATAAAATCACATCCGGATCATCATCCACAATTAATATTTTCTTAGGCATCTCAGTAACCCCATTTTTTTATTAATAGTCATACAGGGAGAAAACTTCAAAATCGGTATTTCCTCAATTCTTATCGCACCCTGACTATATTTTCAAGTAAATCTGATGCTTCTATTAGGTCTACTTTTAGCGTCAAATTGCCGTAGGTTGGGTTGAGTGTAAACGAAACCCAACGTATTTTGGTCAATACATTACGGATTTTGAGATAAGGAAGTGAAAAAGGTCGCTCGTTTGCTCAGTAGCATGGAAGAAGTGCGGATTGATGGTGAAACAGCAGTAGATGCTGGAAGATATAGAAATAAGTTTTATTCGTCCCATGGCCTTTTGTTGCCTGACGCCCTGATTGCCGCCTCAGCTAAAAAAGCTGGAGCCGTTCTGATCACGCTGAACAAAAGACATTATCCCATGAAGGACATAAAGATACAGGTCCCCTATCGGAAGAAATGATAAGTTTATCCGTTTGAGTATGTACACAAAAGACCTCTAT
>JAIVXD010000322.1:0-3455 GCA_048636195.1 Anaerolineales bacterium | reverse complement strand
AGGAAACAAAGGTTTGTGATGAAAGAGTCGCATTACTAATGTTTATTGACTTTCAACACTTTCATCCAGTCTTCAATCGTAATGCCCGGCGTTTCAATATTTTCTTCCGAATAGAATGTTTTCAGCAGGTCGAGGGTTTCTTCAACTGGGTTGCCTTTAAGTTTTGATTCCAGTCGGCTGATACCTTTTTCGGGAAAACAAAAAAAGTCTCCAGATATGGAGATGTCCCCGAACCTGCTTTCTGTCACCTCGAAATCTGTCCTTATTAGCCCGCCAGGCGCCTTGTGAACCCGGTGTAGCACTTTTGTTCCTGCACTAACCTTGACGTCACGACCTGAAACCCGCTTTCCGCCTTTCTGAAAAAGCCATTCATCGGTCAGCATGTGTAGACGTAGCTCATCAATTTTCTCCTGCAGGACTCCATCCTTTTTGCATGGTTCCATCGGCCCAAGCAGCTTTTGGAACTCTTCTGCCATGAGAGTGTTTAGGCGTTTATCATTCCACTTTTTTGCCTCACTTGTTTTGAGCTCACGCCGGATGGTGGAAAGATTGTCTTTAAGTGTCTTATGCACTTTGTCACGAAACTTTTCATCCGGCACTTTTAAAATCCTCGCCATCATTTCATAGTCAAAGTCGACGATCAGATTTCCCACAAAGACAATGCAGTCACCCATCTCGGCGGCTCCAGTGCCGGATATCTTGCGCGTCCCAGCGATCAGATCATTAATAGGTTTATATTCTACAGGAATTCCTATTCTCCGATACACATTAATAACCGGCTGCAGGAATTTTTCATAGAATGCCTCCTTCCTTTTGGGAACTTCCGGATTGTTTTTGTGCAGGATGAGTTGAAAAAATAGCTGATCGCCATCTAAATAAACTGCCCCTCCACCCAGATCTCGCCGGAAGACTGGAATACCATTGGACTCACAGAAGTCAAGGTCCACTTCTTGCTCCACATCTTGATGGAAGCCAATACATACATACGGCGTTGATGGAGAGACCAAAGAGAGAGCCTCTCTTCCCAGGGCAGCAAGTGCATGGTAAATTAACTGCGATTCATCCCAGGGAACCTTCCCCAGGTTGTAAAGTTTCACGATTAAGCCTCCTTATTATTTTTTGTGCTCGGTCTTAAGCGCCCTGTGGATGAGCTGTGTGATATCCAAAACATCAAGGGGGACCTTGTTCCTCCTCACATAGGTCATCATGGTCCTTACACATTGCTGGCAGGATGTGACGACAGCCTCAGCGCCGGTGCTCAGCACTTCTTCGATCTTCCGCTTGGCAATCTCTGCAGAAAGTTTTGCATCTATCATCTCGAGGTTACCGCCACCCCCACAACACTGGCAATTCTCTCGATTTTGAGGGAGTTCTACAAACTCAACGCCCGGAATAGAACGGATGACCTGTCTCGGTTCATCAAACACCCGGGCCCCTCGCCCCAAATCGCACGGATCATGATAGGTGACTTTCAATGGAAGCTCCTGAAGAGGGACCCTTTTATCCTGGATCAATTTAATCAGGAACTGAGTAGCGTGGGTAATCTGATACTTGTGGGGATAGTATTCACGCCACATCTGGTAACAGGAAGGGCACGCAAAGACTACCTCCCTGGCCCCTTTTTCACTGACCGCCTCAAGGTTATGATCCATGAACTCCTGAAACATATCCTTTAATCCTGCCCCCAGCATGGGAAAACCACAGCACCATTCATCCTCGCCCATGAGAGTGAAGTCTACACCGCTTACATCTAAAATCTCCGCCAGCGCCATGGGAATCTTCTGGGCAAGCGGGAAATAGGATGCAACGCAACCTGTAAAATAGACTATCTCGGCCTTATCCTTGAGATAACCATGTTCCGGGGCGTCGCGCATGTCCTCAACCCAATCGGCCCGCTCTTCGTTATCTTCTGCAAAGACGTTCCGGCTTTCCTCCAGGTTATCCCGAATCATCTCAATTTTTTTGGGGTAAGATTTTGAATGAACAAGGTCCTGTCTGAGAGACAGCCATAAGTCCTTAAGGTGGATACCAACCGGGCAGATTTCCTGACAATTACCACAGAGCGTACATCGAAAGACAGTGTCACTGTAGTGCTTCCATTGTTCCTCAGTAGGCCCTTTTTTCCCAAAAAGCCTGCGGAAAAGCCCTGTCCGGCTTTTAAGGATCTGCTTGAGCCCCTTTATGCGAAAGACACCGGACAATTCCCCGTCATGGGAGGCGGAGACCGCGGGGCACACATCCGCACAGACCTGACAGTTGGTACAGGCCTCCATCTCTAAAATCTGCCGGACGCTGTAATCCTGATTGGACATGTAATCTCAGCTCCATAATAAGTAGGGAGTAAGCGGTAGGCAGTAAGCACAATGCCACTCCACTAATCCTCACTGCTTACTATTCGTAGGTCGTAAATTGCCCGTCACAAAACGTGCCCCAATTTCAACAAGTGGTAAGAATACCGAAACATTTTACTGCTTACTGCCTACTCCATACTGCCTACTCTTCCGCGTATTTCTCAATTTCTGCCAAGAGCCACTTTTCAACCGCCTCCGGCCCATAGATCAGGTTGGCGAGCTCTCCCTTATCATCCGGCTTGATCTTGTACATCCAGCCCTTGCCGTAGCAGTCATCATTGATTAAGCCCGGGTTCATTTCCAGTTCTTCATTTACTGCTACCAGCTCTCCATTGACAGGTCCATAGACCTTCCCCAGCCATTTGCCGGATTCTATCTTGGCAAATTTCTTGCCTACTTTCACCCTCTTTCCTTCATCAGGAAGCTGGATATACACGACCTCCCCGGCCATTACCTGTGCAAAGTCATCCATTCCCATGACCAGGAGATCTCCTTCTTCCTTTACCCAAAAATGATTCTCCTCGTAGTGCAAGTCATCCGGCATATTGTACCCTTGAATCTCCACGCTCTTTCCTCCTTTTTTTTACTCAGCTTCTTCCATCAATTCATTAACAAATTGAGATATATTGTAAATCTTGAACTTCTGCTTGCGCAATTTGGCATTGGCAAGGTTGTGCACACAGGAATTACACTCTGTCAGCACCACCTCGGCACCGACTTCCTCAACCTCCTCCAACCTGCGGCGTGCCATGGCAATAGAGTTCTTGGCATAGGCGCCCCTTACACCACCACCGGCCCCGCAACAGAGGGAATCAACACGGTTGTTGCGCAGCTCCACAAAGTTTGGCGCAATCTTCCTGATGATCTCTCTTGGCTCTTCATAAATACCGCAATGCCTTCCCAAGTCGCATGGATCATGGTAGGTCACCAGCTTGTCCGTCGTGACACCAAAGTCAAAATCTTTCAGGAATTGAGTGATGTGAAGGACCTTGATCCCCTTCTCCTTAAGTTCAGCATACTGGGGTTTGTTGTTGAAAGTCCGCGAGCAATAGGGACAGCCGGTTATTACAGCCTTGGCCCCCGTGGCCAGGATCGTATCCATAT
>JAIVXD010000321.1:0-3467 GCA_048636195.1 Anaerolineales bacterium | reverse complement strand
AGATCAATTTATATTATAAAGTTGATTAAAAAATCACGAAGTTCCTTAACTTCCCCGCTGCAAGCGGGATAAATAGGCACTTCAAACTTTAGTTCACTTTAGGCACTTTTCCGGCTTGTCCGGGTTAGGGGTATGAACAAATGGGTGTCAAACACCATAGCATCCTGGATCAAATTGGCGGGACCCCGCTGGTTCCCGTAAACAGGCTCAATGCGAATAGAAATGTGGAAATACTGGCCAAGCTCGAATTTTTCAATCCGGGTGGATCGATAAAGGACAGGCCGGCCTTATACATGATTGAAGAGGCTGAAAAGAGCGGAGAACTTACAAAGGACAAAATCATTCTGGAGGCAACCAGCGGAAATACAGGGATTGGTCTCGCACTTGTGGCTTCAGTGAAAGGGTACCGTATCCTCCTCACCATGTCCGAGTCGGTCAGCCAGGAGCGGATAAAGATACTTAAGGCCATGGGGGCAGAAATAAAGTTCACGCCTGCTCATCTGGGAACCGATGGGGCAATCGAAACCGTCTACAAGCTTGTCAGAGAAAAGCCTGAAAAATACTGGCTTGCAGATCAATTCAACAACGACGCAAACTGGATGGCTCACTACCATGGCACGGCTATGGAAATCTGGGAACAGACAAACGGTGATCTCCATGTAATAGTAGCCAGTATGGGTACCACGGGCACCCTGATGGGCCTCGCAAAGCGATTTGGGGAACTCAAGCCCGAGATCCAGGTTATTGGAGTAGAGCCTTACCTGGGGCACAGGATACAGGGCCTGAAGAATATGAAGGAGTCATATCGGCCAGGCATTTTTAAAAAAGAAAAGCTACACAGGATAATCAATATCGATGATGAAGAAGCCTATCATACCTCGCGGATGCTGGCCAGAAAGGAAGGTATATTTGCAGGAATGAGTTCGGGGGCAGCTATGGCCGCAGCCCTAAAACTTGCCGGAGAAATGTCAAAGGGCCGAATAGTTGTCATCCTGCCCGATGGGGGTGAAAGATATCTGAGCACCCCATTATTTGAAGTAAAAAGGAAGTCCGGGCTGCGCCTTTATAACACCTTTAAGCGGAAAAAAGAGGACTTTGTCCCAATCGAAGAAAACCGGATAACCATGTATACCTGCGGTCCCACCCTCTGCCATTTGATCCACCTTGGCCAGTGCAGGCGGTTCCTTTTTTCGGACCTGATCAGACGTTATCTGGAATTCAAAGGGTACCAGGTGACCCACATCATGAATGTCACAGACCTTGATGACCGGACCATTGAAGGCGCCGGGAAAGCGGGCATATCCCTGAAAGACTATACAGGCAAGTATTATCAGGCGTTTCTGGAGGATCTTGAACAGTTGAATATAAAAAGGGCCACGGAGTATCCGAAGGCGAGCGAGCACGTGGATGACATGATAAAGCTCACTCAAAAACTGCTGGAAAAAGGATACGCTTATGAAAAATTCAGGTCCGTTTATTTCGATATTTCTCGTTTCAAGGATTACGGCAGGCTATCACGAATTGATCTTGATAAAATCAGGCTCGGCAAGACCGTTGACCTGGACCAATACGAAAAAGAAAATCCTCGAGACTTTGTGCTTCTCAAAAGAGCTACACTGAACGAACTAAAGAACGGGATATTCTATCAGACACGTTGGGGCAATGTCAGGCCTGGCTGGCACATTGAGTGCTCGGCCATGGCCATGAAGTACCTCGCCCCGACATATGATATCCACACAAGCGGCGTTGACCTGATATTTCCACACCATGAAAATGCAATTGCAATTGGCCATGCCTTAACGGATAAAATCCCCGCAAATTACTGGGTCCACAACGAACTGGTTATGATCAATGGCAAAAAGCCCTCCCGGTTTTCTGAAGAGGACACATTGTTTTTAAGAGATATTCTAAACCGCGGTTACTCCGGCAGGGAGGTCCGATACTGGATAATTAGCCACCATTACCGTAAGCTTATCTATTTTTCATGGTCAAAACTTGAAACAGCCAGGAATACAATTGCCCATCTGGATCATTTTGTCCGAAAACTCCATTTCTGCCAAACGGGCCCCGGTAATCCGGAGATGGATCAGATAGTGTATGATTTGAGACAGAGATTCACGGAATCCATGGATGATGACTTTAACGTTTCAGCGGCCCTGGCGGCCCTTTTCCAGTTTGTCCATCGCATCAATAAAATTGCGGACCGAAACGGCTTATCTACTGATGATAAGGAAAAAATCCTGAAGGTCCTGGAACGAATTAACTCAGTCCTGGGCGTGATGGATCTTGCTGCCCCGGTGGTGGGTCAAGAGGTGGAAGCCCTGATTGAAAAAAGGGAACAGGCCAGGAAGAATAAGGATTGGGAATCAGCCGATCGCCTGCGCCAGGAACTGAAGGAAATGGGAATTGAAATAATAGATAGCAAAGAAGGACCAGTATGGCGCGAAGTAAAGCAGAAAACACCATAATTCTCTCCCACAATGGCCTGACCAGAGCTAACGCCTATGTAGGATGTATCCGTAAGCACGCCTTACGACGGCGTCAATATCAAGTTGTGCACGGCGAAAGTGTGTTAAAAAACTGATTTGACATTTTTATAAAAACCCATATAATGATATCATAATGATTGCAATAAATGATAGCACTAAAAATGGGAGGTGCCATTATGAAAACGATAACGGTTCGGGGTTTAGAACCTTCTTTGGTCGAAAAAATGAAGCATACTGCCAGAAAGGAAGGCAAGAGCGTAAATCAACTTGTATTAGACACTATCAAGCAACACCTGGGAATGAAGAAAGAAAAACAATTCACAGTGGTCCATCACGATATGGACCATATTTTCGGGAGGTGGTCTAAGGAAGAATTTGACAGGATACAGGGAAAAATTGATGCGGAACGGAAGATAGATAAGGAGCTCTGGTCGTGAAAAAAATGCTTATAGACACAAATATTTACTCCCATGCCTTGAGAGGTGATCCTGAAACCGTTTCCGTCTTACAGCGAGCCAATAAAATCGCTATTTGTTCCATCAGCATCGGGGAATTGCTTTCCGGTTTTAGAGGCGGCAGCAGAGAACGAGAGAACAGGGAAGAGCTTGAGGAATTCTTAGATGCACCGCGTGTGCAGATCTACAGTATTGATGAGAATACCGCAGAATTTTATGCTGATATCCTGCATGGTTTAAGGGAGAGGGGTACGCCGATTCCGACCAATGACATATGGATCGCGTCCGTGTCCTTCCAACATGGCCTGAAATTGTTTTCAAAAGATCAACATTTCAAGAATATCTCAGGACTAATGCTGATCTAATACATTGAGTTGGTTGATTCTGAACCGGGCAGTAAGAAAACGGGAATACTCCTAAGCCAGATAAACTGGAAACTCGAAGCACGAAATACGAAATGCGAAACAAATCCGAAATTTTAATTTTCAAATGTTCAAAACAATGTAGTTCCTTTAAATATATT
>JAIVXD010000320.1:0-3476 GCA_048636195.1 Anaerolineales bacterium | reverse complement strand
GGTGTGCAGGGCCACTTCCGTATTGGCCGTATTATCCATTTAAAGACAGGAAAATCCATCTCATTTGACCAGCTTATCGATCAAGTGGGGACCAGGAGACTGATTTTTATTGGAGAAGTCCACAACAACCCGGAGCATCATCTCATACAAGTCCAGATTCTCCAGGCCCTCATGAGCCGATACGCGCCCCTGACCGTAGCCATGGAATTTTTTAACAAGACTCAGCAACCAGTCTTAGACCAATATATGGACGGATCAACTACCGAAACAGTATTCCTGAAAGACGTGGGCTGGGATAAAAACTGGGCATACGCCTACCACTTTTACCGCCCCCTGCTGTTAATGACAAAAGAAAAAGGCCGGAAAATCCTCGCCATCAACGCGCCTAATAACATTGTAAAAAAAGTGGCCAGATCCGGTCTCAGCAGCCTGGATCCAAGCGAACGAAACCAACTGGCAGACCATATCAATTTAGAAAATGAAAGTCATCGTACATATTTACGCAAAATCTACGAAAAACACACACACCAGGATTTGAAAAGGTTTGACTTTTTCTACCAGGCACAGTGTGTCTGGGAAGACACCATGGCCGAAAACATTGCAAAGTATTTGAGTAAAAACAAAGAAAAACTGGTTGTCCTTGCAGGCAACGGGCATATTATTAACAAATACGGAATCCCGAACCGGACCCTAAGCCGAATTAAAATCCCAATGGCCACGATCCTCCTGCAGCCTCTGACCGGTCCTTTAAACATAGAAAGAAAAATGGCTGACTATATCTGGCTTACTGGCGACTGTTCAAGATATAACTTTTAGAGCCAATTTCAAAACGTTCCCTTTTGCTCAATATCTCAAAACCGTGCAGTTTTCATCAGTTAACCTTGAACCGTGAACCTTTGAACTTTGAACCTGAGTAGATCTATAGATAATGACTCATCACTACCCCGAATTTCAATTCTGCCCTGTTTGCGGCAACAGGCTTGATTCTTCAAAACTGAAAACAAATGAACCGCGCAGGCCAGTCTGTCCTTCGTGCAATTTTGTCCTTTACCTGGATCCAAAGGTTGTCGCCTGCTCAATATTGGAGATGGATAGTAAAATCGTACTCCTGAGGCGCGGCATAAATCCTCAAAAGGGGAAATGGGTCATGCCGGGCGGGTATGTTGATCGCGGGGAGGAGGTAAAGGCCGCGGCAATCAGGGAGACCGAAGAAGAATGCGGAGTCAAAACGCGAATCAATATGCTCCTTGGTGTCTATTCCTATTCCGGGCAAGTTCCGGTAGTGATTGTGTACGTTACACAATATGTCTCCGGAGACCTGATTTCAGGAGATGAGACCCTGGAAGCCAAGTTGTTTTCAGAAAAGCAGATCCCATGGGCGAATCTGGCTTTCCGGAGCACAGTAGATGCCCTCAAAGACTACTACGCAATCAAAAATAAAGGAGGAAAAAGCCCAACAGATGGAGATAAAACCCCAAAGGATTGAAGACCTTAGTCCTGAAAAAAAGAAAACTATTATGGAAAGGTCTATGGAAGACATCGCATCCATCTATGAAGATATCCGCCGGATTGTAGACGATGTCAAAAGCCGCGGCGATGCCGTTGCCCTGGAACACTACCGCAAGCATAAGCACGACATTGCTCCTTCCGACCTGGAAGTCACTAAAGAGGAGATAGCAGCGGCCTATAAACAGGTGGATACCAAAGTCGTTGACTGCCTGAAAGTGGCGGCCCAAAACATCTCTAAATTCCACCGGGCACAGCTTGAGCGCGAGATGTGGTCCATAGAGGTGAGAGAAGGTATATTGGCTGGCCGCATCACCAGAGCGATGGATATTGTGGGGTGTTACATCCCGGGAGGGACGGCGGCATACCCGAGCTCGGTTCTGATGACCGTGCTCCCTGCCAGGGTTGCAGGCGTGGATCAGATAGTAGCCGTGACGCCCCCAGGCAAGGGAATGGTGGCAAATCCAGCTACGCTGGTGGCGGCGGATATTGCGGGTTGCAACCGAATTTTCAAGGTGGGAGGGCCATGGGGCATTGCAGGCCTGGCCTACGGTACTGAGACAATGCCCAGAGTACACAAGATCGTGGGGCCCGGGAATAAGTATGTGACCGCTGCCAAGATGCTGGTATACGGGCAAGTTGATATTGATTCACCTGCCGGACCGAGCGAGTCTTTGATCCTCTCTGATCATACTGGAGACCCGGAATTGATAGCATGGGACTTCTTGTCCCAGGTGGAACACGACCCGGATTCAGCCGCTGTGCTCGTTACCCCAATAGAGAAAATAGCAGAAGAGGTCTGCGAGATCATAAACAGGGAGTATGATTCTCTTCCCAGAAAGGAGATCTTTGAGTCGTCCCTCACCAAACACTCCTATGTGCTCATTGCAAAAGATATGGAGCAGGCCATTGATTTTACCAACGAATATGCTGCTGAACATCTACAGATTCTTACCCGGGACCCGTTTATTACCCTGAATAAAATCAAGCATGCAGGCTCCATTTTTTTGGGACCTTATGCCCCGGTTCCAGTGGGTGATTATGCTTCCGGGACCAACCATGTCCTTCCCACCGGTCAGTGTGCAAGGATGTTTTCCGGGCTGTCTGTGGACGATTTCATCAAAAAGCCCACATTCCAATACCTTAGCAAAAAAGGCCTGGCCAGTTTGAAGGACATTGTTGTCACCCTGGCGGAAGCGGAAGGACTCCCCATTCATGCAAGAGCAGTGAAGGCCAGGTTTAAATAGACTTGATTCACATGACAATAGCTGTTAAAGATTGGTAGAATTTTTTTATTTTAGAAAGGAGGTTCGAAGATATGGCAGACATAAAAGGCTACAATATGCCGGATGAGCTTTATTATCACAAGGATCATAGCTGGGCTCGAGTGGAAGGGACTAAAGTGACCGTGGGCATGAATGATTTCTTCCAGAAGGAATCAGGAGACATTGTTTTCATTGATCTTCCTGAAGAGGAAGATGATGTGGAACAGGGAGAAATCTGCGGGAAGATTCAATCCAGAAAATGGATCGGAAAACTGGTGGCTCCGGTGTCTGGGGAAATTGTGGAGATAAACGAAGAACTGGAGGAAGATACGAGCCTCATCAATACTGATCCTTATGGCAAAGGCTGGATTCTGGTGATTGAAGCCGGGGATCTGGATTCGGAATTGGGAAGTTTAATGCAGGGTGAGGCCCTTATCGACTTCATAGATAAAGAAGTAAAAATAGCCGAAGAGGAAAAGGCAAAGGCTTAAGGCGATTGAATATTGATGGATTCGTAAAAAGTCAAAATTTACAAGATTCTCCAATTCAATATTCTGATAACAAGCTTAAATAATTCGTAATTCCTGAATCCCTATCCCGCGTTTCGCGGGACTAAATCCATGTAAAAAGGACTTTTTACATGGGCATCAATATTATTTTAAATAATACACAATGCCCCCATACTGGCGTCTATTCAAAAATCAC
>JAIVXD010000319.1:0-3486 GCA_048636195.1 Anaerolineales bacterium | reverse complement strand
TATTGCTCGATTCATGCTTCCCGATACATAACCTTCCAGGTCAAAGGCAACATGGAGAAAGCCTATTTGCCTGAATTTATCTACAAGACGCTGCCTTAGATTGGTCGCAGTAAGTTTCTCTATCTCCGATGGCTCTACTTCTATTCTGGCCACAGATCCATGATGTCTTACCCTGAATTGCCTGAAGCCGTTATTTGCAAGAAAAGTTTCAGCCTCCTCCACCATGTTCAATTTTTTCTCAGTAATCAAATCCCCGTAGGGAATCCTGGAGGCGAGACATGCCATAGCCGGTTTGTCCCATGTGCCAAGGCCCATTTCTTTCGATAGTAAACGTATCTCTTCTTTGCCGAGTTGAACATCTACAAGTGGAGCCATAACCCCCATTTCCCCGGCTGCCCTGAATCCCGGGCGGAAATCCTTCAGATCATCCACATTGGCGCCATGGGCCACATGTTTGATACCCTTTTCTCCTGCAATTTCAAAAAAGAGCCTAAATAGATTCCGCTTGCAGTGGTAGCATCGCTCGGAAGTGTTTGATACAAAATCCGGGATGTTTAGTTCGTCTGGTCGAACAACAATATGACGAATACCCTTTTTCCGGGCAAAGTCGCAGGCACTTTCAGTTTCCCTGGCCCCATGTATAACAGAGTCTGCCGTGACAGCCACCAGATTCTGTCCCAATGCCTCGTGGGCCACGGCCAGGAGAAAGGTGCTATCAACACCACCTGAAAACGCCACCAGGAGAGAATTCAGTTCCTTTAAACGATGAACCAATTTTTCCTTTTTAAATTTTGCAGCGTCTTTATCCATTTTACCAAAAAATTACCCCGGAAAGATCCTGTTAAAGGCCCTCACCGGGGTATTTTAAAAACACACAGTTCAGCTTAAAAGGCCAGGTCAGTTTTCCACTCTTTCCATACATTACCCACGAGATCAGGTCCCGGCTTGAGAGTGGGTTTCCCGGGCTGCCAGCCCGAAGGTGTAGCCTCAGCGCCCTTGGTCTTCCTAACGAGTTGAAATGCCTGTATCTGCCGAATTAGCTCGCTTACATTACGGCCTACAGGCGGAGTCAATACCTCAAACGCCTGTACTACGCCATCCGGATCAATGATAAAGCGGCCCCGCATTTCGACACCTGCATTCTCATCGTATACACCATAGACTGAACCGATCTTTCCAGGTCCATCGGATAGCATGGGAAAGGGCACTCCCCCATCCACCATTTTTGAAAGCTCGTTGTCCTGCCACATCTTGTGCACAAAATGGCTGTCCACGCTGATTGACAATAATTCTACACCCAGTTCCTGGAGATCTTTATATTTGGAAGCAACTGCTGCCAATTCCGTTGCTCAGACAAAGGTAAAATCTCCGGGATAAAAACAGATCACTACCCACTTGCCAAGATAATCTGAGAGCTTGACCTGTCCGAACTCCCCTTTGTAAAAGGCGGGAGCCTCAAAATCAGGGGCCTTTGTTCCAACCTTAACTGATGACATAACTACCTCCTTTTCGCTTTTTGATTCTTCTCCAGCGGTTTGTTCCTTCTCCGGCTCACCAACAGTCGCTCCTGTCGGCTTACCGCAACCAACCTTCAGCTCTTTCATTTCTTCACCTCCTCTGTTGAACTTTGGAAAACATCGTAACTCATCTAAAATGTGATCACCTCAAAACCTTCTTCCCTATAGCGGGCAATACCCGGATGACCTTTCATATCACCCAGGAGTCTCACGCCTTCGGCCTTCACAGCCTCCAAAGTGCCCATTTTATGTGAACAGGCCTGGCAGGCCCCGTCTATAAGATCAAGCTCCCTGGCCTTTCGATAAAGCTCATACATAGGATTGCCTTCCTTTGCCAGTTCCGGGATAAGCTTGGTGGCAGAGCCCTCAATGACGATTTTGACGTCATACCCCCTTTCCTTCATATCCAGGGCATTCAAGAGTACGTGGATAAAACACATGAAATCCCCATTAAAGGCAAACAGCGCTATTTTTTTCATTTATTTCTCCTTTTTATAGCTAATGCCAAAACGAAAACCTCGAAATATGGTTTTCAGACTTACCCGGAAATTTTCAACACGCTGAGATTGCTTTCTTTTTTGAATCCAAAATTCGCAATCCAAAATCCAAAATCGTGCCTGAACTGGGTTTTCGTTCAGGCACCAACTATTCCTCTGGCAGTGCCTTAGCGATCTTTTTGCCGAGCTCGTAGCAGGCATCTATACCCTTATCATCGGGCACATAATTGATTCTGACACCGGGATCGATGATATCAAATTTCATCTGTTCAAATTCGCTATTTATCAGTTTAACAGCCTCTCCGCTCCAGCCATATGAACCGAAGGCGGCCGCCACCTTATTCTGAGGCTTTAGCCCCTTCATATATGTCAAAAAGTCGCTCACTGTGGGAAAGAGCCCATTGTTTATGGTAGGTGACCCCATAACAATTGCCCCTGCATCGAGCACTTCGGTTATGATATCACTTCGGTGGCAGTTCCGCAGGCTCATGGGGCGGGCATTCACCCCTTCCTCGGCAAGGGAGGCCACAATGGTTTCGGCCATGGTCTCTGTGCTGTGCCACATTGTATCAAAAATGACAACTGCCTTTCTCTTGGGCTTCTGCAGACTCCATTCCACATAGCTGTTGATGATCTTTTCAGGATCTTTTCTCCAGATAATGCCATGATCAGGACAGATCATGTCAATGGCCAGCCCCATCTCTTTCACCTTGTCCACCAGCTTGAGTATCAAGGGGGCGTAAAGGAGCAGGATGTTGGCAAAGTACTTCTTTGCATGGGGCATAATCGCCTCTCCAACTTCGTCATCAAACCTTTCAACTCCTGCATAGTGCTGTCCAAAACCATCGCTGGAAAAAAGGATCTTATCCTCATTTACATAGGTAAACATGCTATCCGGCCAGTGGATCATCCTGGTTTCCAGGAAAGTGAGGGTTCGCTTTCCCAGACTCAATTCCCCTCCATTTTCCACCGGCTGATAATTCCATTTCTGTGAAAAATGCCGTGAGATATTTTTGTGGCCCATCTTGGAACAATATAGAGGTTTGTCCTCACCAATCCTGTGCATAATCCTGGGCAGGCCCCCTGTATGATCCATTTCGGTGTGGTTGCTGATCACATAATCAATCTTTTTTGGATCCACTATCTGACTGATGCTCGCAATCAGTTCATCTGCAAATTCCTTTTTCACAGTGTCAATAAGCGCAATTTTTTCATCCATAATCAGGAATGAGTTATAGGTGCTTCCCTGATAAGTGGAATACCCGTGAAAATCCCTGATGTGCCAATCAATTACGCCCAGCCAGTAAATGTCCTTTGAAATTTCAACCGGTTTCATTTTTTTCTTTTCCTCCTTAATGGCTCTTCGAAATTCAATTTTTGATTATCTTGATTTAAACTCAGATGTTTATTTGACGGGATAACAGGATTGACTTGATTTTTTTGAATTCTTGTAAATCCTTTAAATATCCTGA
>JAIVXD010000318.1:0-3486 GCA_048636195.1 Anaerolineales bacterium | reverse complement strand
ATTCTTAAATACGGTATCGTATTATAATTGGATAATTTATAATCACCGCTGAGACGCAGAGATCGCAGAGAATTTGTTTCTTTTTTGCTTTCCGCTGAGCCCCGCTAATACTAACGGGATAAAAGGGCGGAAAGCAAAAACATGCATCCCTGTGGGATAAAGAAATAACTACCTGAATTTCAATATAATATTGATGGATTCGCAAAAAGTCAAAATTTGCAGGATTCTCCAATTCAATATTCTGACAACAAGCTTAAATAATTCGTAATTCCTGAATCCCTATCCCGCGTTCCGCGGGACTAAATCCATGTAAAAAGGACTTTTTACATGGGCATCAATATTGAATATTTAAGGAATTTTTTCAATTATAAAAAAATTGTAACAAAAATGACAGAGCGAACAAGCTTCGCCACTAACAAAAGGAAGTTTTTAAACTACCAAGTTTTAGGAGTTTATAGAAGCCCTTCTCCCTTTAAAAAAGTCATTGAGCGATGCCCAATACTTGTGACCTGGCTTAGGGCCTGGGTAAGATGAACCACTGCCTCAGCAGCCACGCCGGAATTTATCATAACCAATGCTTTATCAATATGCCTTAACACCTCATCCCAGGACACATCGCCGGTCACGTTTTTCCCAAGCTGAATTTCATGGGCAATCATGCCAATTATGGCTTTGGCTATTTTTTCTGCGCCCCGCTTTTCAGGCTCCTGAAGACCGTTGAGCATTTGAAGGGCCTGTGAGACCCAGATAAGGCCTGATTTTATTTTTTCACTTTGCGAAAATGCTATAATGGCCTCTTGGACTTCCATAGCGCTGTCACCTCTTCAAAATATTAGTGCCACAAACTTCCTTATACATTTATACCGCCCCTGTTCACAGTATAGGAACGCACCAGATTCTTTCCGGTAAAGTGTCCCATTGTAAAATAGGCAATTGGCATCTCCCGACCAAAGAGTCTCCTGCTGATCTGCCGATCGCCTACTCCCTCTCTGTGAAGCGTCAAAATCCTATTACCCATTTCCTCCAGGTATTCAATTTTCTCCAAGATCTCCTCTCTCGGGTGCTTCCGGACACTGCCACTGCCAGGGAAAAGGAGACTGGGGTTCAACCGGGCAATTTTTTTAAGCGACTTGATGATCTGCCAGATATCATAATCCTGACGAAGCGCCCGATCCTTGCCACCTATATATGCATCGCCGGTAAAAATCCATCCTTTTTCCGGCTCGTAAAGACAAATATGATCCGGGCTGTGCCCAGGGGTGTAAATGACCTCAAATCGATGATGTTCAGTCTCTACTTTATTTCCCAGAGCTGATCCCATTGACGGTGCAGGGTAACCCCACATTATTCGCCGGTATAGTTGAAGAGGTTGTTTTTCCCTGGGAGCCAATAGGACGGGCAGGGTCAGAGGATGCGCAAGCGCTTTGACCCCGTATTTGGCCTGTAGCGCCGCATTTGCTGCAATATGATCTTCATGGCCGTGAGTATTGACAATACAATTGATTGGCAGTCCATCAAGGGCCGAAACCAACTCATCAAGCGTATGCGCACAACCTGTATCCACGACAAGCCCATCTATCCAGTAACATGCAGTAAAATACAGACCCCTCCCCAAAATGGATCGAGCCAGACGATACTTTCTGATTTCACCAATCTGTTCAAATTGAATCATAGCTCACTGCCTCGGCTCTTTACACATTTACCAGGCCCTTTCTTACAGCCTAAAGTGCCCCTTGACCCGGGCTTATTTTCTTTATAAGCAACTGGGGCTCAGGGCGCAAGGTTCTGGGCATAATATTGTTCTTTTTTATGATTTTCCCGTTGTCCTAATGCGTTTTGGGAAGACGGTATATTGGGTGATTGGCAAAGTTCCTCTTGACATGTAAACAGGTTACTAATAAATGTTTAATCTCTTTTTAATCCGCCGGCGGACTATTATTCCACCATTCATTGTTCCGTGCACGAGGCAAAAGCTTATGCCTCGAAAAAATACTTTTATTTTAAATCAGTTGTACAATTGTCGAGACACAAAATTACGATTATAAAAGGATAAAAAAGATGTATAGCGCCAGTGATTTACGAAAAGGCTTGAAAATCCAAATCGATAACGAACCGTATGTCGTTACTGAATTTCAATTCTCTAAACCCGGGAAGGGACAGTCCCTTTACCGCTGCAAACTGAAGAATATGATCACAGGAGTTATTTTAGACCCTACCTATCGATCCGGAGACACCTTTGAACCTGCTGATTTAGCAGAGCGAAGGATGCAGTATCTTTACAATCAGGAAAATGAATTCTGTTTCATGGATGTGGAGAATTACGAGCAGACATTCCTATCCAATGAACAGGTAGGCGATGCAAAAAATTACCTTACCGATAATCTTGAAGCAAATATCCTCTTTTTTAAGGACAGGCCCATTGGAATCACCTTACCGAACTTTGTAGACCTAACTGTTACCAGAGCGGATCCCTGGGTAAAGGGCGATTCAGTTACTGGTGACACCAAGCCTGTCACAACGGAAACCGGCTACATACTCCGGGTTCCCCCCTTTGTTGAAGAGGGTGGAAAGATAACCATTGACACGCGAACCGGAGAATATGTCACCCGGGTCAAAGAATAGCTTTTTGCCCGAAGAACAAAAAAGGTTGGCTAACCGGAAGAATCACCTGTGGCTCCGCGCACGGCTGGTTCACGAAATCAGACGGTTCTTCCTTGAGCGCAATTATCTTGAGGTGGAAACCCCCCTGCTCATTCCAGCCCCTCCCCCCGAGGTGCACATTGATGTCATTCGTGCCGGTGATCGTTATCTGCATCCATCGCCGGAATTATGCATGAAGCGCCTGCTTTCGGCCGGATACTCCAGAATATTTCAGATCAGCAAATGCTTCCGGAATGGAGAGCGGGGCAGCCTTCACCTGCCTGAATTCACACTCCTTGAATGGTATCGAACCGGAATAGACTATAGAATCCTTATGCAGGAATGCGAGGCACTTATCGTATCGGTATCAAAAGGTATTGGCACCGGGGACAGGGTCGACTATCAGGGTAAGGCAATTGACCTCAGCCCCCCATGGGAAAGGATTTCCGTCGTTGAAGCCTTTAATCACTATGCCTCATTGGACATGGAAACGGCTTTCAAGAAAGGGTGTTTTGATGAAGTTATGGTCCAGGAGATCGAGCCAAACTTAGGTGTGACTAAACCTACGTTACTGTATGATTACCCTGCTTCCCTTGCCGCGCTGGCCCGACTAAAACCCGATAATCCTGAATTTGCCGAAAGGTTCGAAATCTATATATCGGGCCTGGAATTGGCTAATGGATTCTCCGAGTTGACTGATCCTCAAGAGCAGCGGGCCAGATTTGAAAAGGATCAGCTAAAGAGACGTCAGTCAGGAAAAGAGGTGTACCCGACCGCTGAAAAATTCTTGAAGGCCCTCGAGTATATGCCTGAAGCAGCAGGCATTGCCCTTGGTGTGGACAGGCT
>JAIVXD010000317.1:0-3520 GCA_048636195.1 Anaerolineales bacterium | reverse complement strand
AACCTGAATTTCCGGTAGGTCGGACAATTAAAATCACTATAATCGCTGGTGAATTTGCAGTAACCGCACCTGAAGCACCTGTGAACAATATCTGCGTATTTCATCTTTAGATAACCTCCCAGTTTCCGGGATTCATAATACCATTGGGATCCAGGTTTTCTTTTATCATTTTCATAATACCAAGGGTATTGGGGTCCATTTTCTCAATGGCCATTTTCTGCTCATCTACGGTGGCCTTCCAGAATATACCTCCGGCTTCGAGAGCAAATTCACTCACCTCGTGCAATGCCTTCCTGGTCCTATCCATCATGTCAGGGTCTGCCCGGTTGAATGTGAAGGCAAAACCGTACATCATGGCGTGACTTCTCCCGATGATCCTTGCCATACCGGAGTATCCAAGATCATATTTTTCGGCCAATTCCACTATCTTGTGAGTGCATTCAGGATATTTTTCTACCATGATGATAGGGCCTGAATATTCAAACCCCCCACCCTTTTTTACATCTGCGAACCTGCTGACACTCCGCTGAGGCATCTCTAAAAGCGTCGGCTTCATAACAGGCGGTACTCCCATGAACCCGCCGTCTTTGCTCTTTATAAATCTGTCTAAGGAATACCAGGTCATTTTTCTCTTAAACTCAAGTTCCTCATCTGTATCTCCGGTTATAAATATGGCGATGTGGTGGTTGTCTTTGAATATCATAGGCTTTGGCTGGGCGAATATGTTGATGTCTTCTACCATCTCCGTGTGGGTAAGCTCGTATACCATATCAGGGACAAGGTCTTCCCTGTCGGTAATAAATATCTCCACATCTCTCAGCTTCTTTTTTGGATAAAGCTTCACCGCTACTTTGGTAATGATACCTGTTGCCCCAAACCAGCCTAAAAATAGTCCGGTCAAGTCAGGCATAGGCGCCCCTTTTGAAAACCAGTCAGGGGATATTGAGCATGAACCGATCTTGCAGACCTCACCGGATGCCAGGACAACTTCTAATCCGGAAATCATGTCAGAATTGAAGCCATACTGCTGTGTCAACCTGCCCTGTCCATGGATCATCACATTTGCCGCTATTGTTGCCGTTGCCGGGGAGTCAGGCATACTGTGTCGTAGCCTCGGATAGTTTTTTTCTAAGTACGCCTTTAGTAAACCTTGTGAGGTTCCTCCCTCCACGATTACATGTCTCGCCTTTTCATTGACCTTCAATATCCTGTCCATCCGTTTCATATCGATGACGATTCCCCCTTTAAGGGGAATGGTGAGACCGGTCAGCGCCAGGCCTGCCCCCATGGGGACGAGCGGTATCTTTTCCCTGCCGGCAAGCCTGACGATCTCCTGTATTTCCTCCACACTCTTCGGGACGACCACATAGTCCGGTTTGTGGGGGGGCATCAAACCGGGATCTCGGGCATAAAAATAGGCCTCCTCAGGCTGATTGGAAAAATAGGCTTCCCCCACGATCATGGCAAGTGAATGGGCTATGTCATCCATATTATCCCTCCAGTTCCTACATTTCGCCGATGGCCATCTTGCAGAGGTGGATCAGGTGGATCGGTTTTATCCCTCTTTTGGCCACTTTAGCTCCAATAGAACCTTGACATGCCGGGCAATTAAAGATGCAGTACTGGGCACCATGCTCTACCATGTCATCTATGTTCCGTTTCTGGACGTCGTGTGCAAGGTCATAGCCAAAAGCCATGGCATAAATCCCTCCACAGCAAAGGGCATTTTCTCCCTTATACTTTCTTTCGATTAGATCAACGCCAATGAGTTCCATGATATCAGCTACAAAATGGTGTTGGTCAGAAGAAAGTCGAGACGAACAGGGCCTCTGGTAGGCGGCCCTGATATTCAACGGTCTGATGAAGTCTTTTAATTCTTTCAATCGGTTATACAGATATTCAAAGTAGTGAACCGATTTGAACGGAACCTCTATGCCGTAGGCCGGGGCAAGGTGGGCAAATGCGCCGTAACACTCATCGTGAAGGAAAATAACCTCTTTAACCCCGAGTTTTCTGAAGTTATCTACGATCTTGGGCAATCTTTCCTTTATTATGGAGGTGTTGGCAAAATGTATGTAAACTACATTGCAAAAAAACTCCTGGCCAAAAATATAAGAGGGCATGACATCTTCAAAGAGCTTCCCTTTGACCCACTGCAGGAATTCCGGCATGAAACCGAAAGAGAGCACCCTTTCTTTAACATCTCCCAGCCTGTACTTCCCCTGAGGCTCACCTATATTGATCCACTGTTTGGTGATGGCCCTTGGAGAAGTCAATATGCCCTTTTCCTCTCTCCTCTCCGTAATAAGATAGAAAGGGTGATTTCCCCTTTTGCAATACTCCTCACATGCGTAACATGTAACGCAATCCTGCAGCACAAAGGAGTCCTCTCCTTGACCTATCTTCACCATCTCTTCAACGGCCGTTTTTTTCTCTACATCCAGATATTGACACTTAACGAGACAATCGCCGGTGGGACAGGTCTTACATAGATTTTCGTCGAACTTAAGTTCATACATGCTCTACCCTCTTAGGCGGTTTCATAGGAGGCTGTCTGAGAATGAGATATTTTTTCCAAGATCAAGGAAGGCGAAAATTATAACCACCCCGCTTAAATACAGCGGGACAGGCATCCATACATTGAGTATTTCGAGGATTATAATTTGAGCCTGACGTCCCGCTATTAGCGGGAGGAAAAATAACAGTTTTCGGTCGGGCACTATCTATCTGCCCCCGTCTGAAAGCGGGTCCGGCAAATCATTCACAAACATAGTCCTATCATCAAACACCTCAATGGTCACATCACTGCGTCCAGAGAACAGGTATCCATAAAACTGATCATCCGGCCCTAAGACCCTGTAAAGCATTGGATTATAGCCAGTAGAATCTTGTACCTTGATCCAGCCGATGACATCCGATAAAGTTTTCTTATCCTCGATCTTTTTCCATCTATCGTTGCTGCCTGGCAGTAGAGTTTTGTCGTCATTTTTTGGGTCAAACATGACACCCGACGATCTATTAGGTGACATCCCGGCATAATAGACTGTGTAATCAGTCCAGTTCTTTTCCAGATCATCAATGGTCATTCTCTCGCCGTTACCGGATTGCGACCTGACCTTCCCAAACGAGCTTAAACAACCAGACATAAGAAAAAGCAATACAAATAATATGGTTGCCAAAGAGATATGTTTTTTAGTGTCCATGTTGAGACTCCATTCTATGGTATATTATACAGAATTAACTCATTATTTTATAATCCAAAAGCATATAATAGCAATTCTTTTATCTAAGAATCATATAGAAAATTGAAATATTCAGACCTCGTTAAGTGGTTAAGAAGATGAGTGGTTAAGTAGTTGTTCTCGTTTGTTTTTGTACAGTTTGCATGAAAATTGGACACTCGTAGAATTCAGGAATTCAGGAATTTAGGAATTGAAATATGAATCTTTTCCTTATCTTAATCCCTCAATCCCTAAATTCACAATTCCTCAATTTGGCTCCATATAGCCATTATGATGAG
>JAIVXD010000316.1:0-3543 GCA_048636195.1 Anaerolineales bacterium | reverse complement strand
ATAATAAGAAACGAAGCCCTTCTGGTTGACAAGCGCTATTTCAAGGGCCTCGGCCGCCTGGAAAGCGGCCACGTTTTTGTCAATTATGTGATTTAAAAGACCTTGTATCCGGTATGTGTACCATACCATAACAAAACCGCCCACCATGGTAATGCACACAAGGGCAGTTAAGATCACGTATATGCGGGTGCGGAGGTTGATTTTATTCCACATTTTTCTGTGTTCTTGGCGTTAAGGTCGGATCTCGATTGTAGGATAGAGACCTTTGAGCCTGCCTTTGGGGTAGGGCTGAATTGTATTAAAAGAAATGTCTTGATCCATTTGGGCATGGCCACGGTTTTTCTTGCCGTCAAAGTAGGCCCCATTGGCCTCCAGAATATGCTCGATTCGATGTTTAAAGGCTTTTACAAAGTCCAGGCCACTGCCCTGGAAATGCATAGGCCCAAGGCTGAATTCACCTTGGATCTCAGAAAAGGATTTAAGAGAAAGCGTATGTGTCTCAAGGTCCCGCCTGTTTCTTATGTAGCCCCAAATTAGATGTCTGGCAGGAATGTCTAAAGGCTCGTCAAGATCGATAATTGTGTGGGGCATAACGATACTTTCTTTTCCTATTGTCAGGGGGCAATCCCGTTTCCCATAAAGGAAAGCATTAAAACCTACAAACACCTTTTCCCCCAACCGGCCATGGATGATTTTACCGCCATGGGCCGTGACATTGTTCCCTTCCAGACGGGAATCAATGATGTAACAGTTCTCCTGGGCATTGGCCCCTTTTCCTAACCAGGCATTTTCTAAAAATGCCCTTTGTGCCACAAGCACATTTTCATTGATCCGGGTTTTTCCCTTGACAACGGCATAACGACTAAGGGCTGCCCCGCTGGCAACAGATCCATAAGGCTCAAGATCGACCACCTGGAAGATCCTTTGAAAATCTCCTTTGCGGCTCTCAATAAAATCCATAAAGAGTCCCCGGGGCGATTTACCCGTCTCAAAACGGATGTATTTGTCTAAAACTTCCTCAGAGAATTGATAACTGAAGTCAAATGCGTTTTCACTTCGGATCCATATCTTTCCGGGTTCTATCATCTGATGAAAGAGTTCCCCTACCTGCAGATATGAAAACGTTCCAATGACACAGTCATGGAGTGTGGTGAGGTCCACTGTGCTGAATGGGCCGAGAAAACATCCCTCAACCGGAGAACCATGAATATTGGCAAAATGGGTGGAGACCGTGTTATGGATAAAGAATTCCTCCGGGTTCTCCGGATCATGGGAAAAATTATGAACCAGGTTCTTTATGAGGTAACTATCTTTAATGTGGATGGCTTCATCTTCATGAAGGGAAATATCCCAATCCTGAAATTTAAACATGTCCCCTTTACGCTTCAGTTCGTCCCCACGAACGTCGCTTTTGTAAAGGATGGAGTGATCAACACTACATTTGCCCAGAAAATAGCTCCCTGCCAGGCTGGACTGGCTGAAACGAAAATGGAGGGGGTGGTAGGGTGTGAGGCCGTAAAAGGCGTAGAATTTACTGAATTGTATTAATGGAATGATCTTTCGAACATACGGGTCCACATCAAATGCGAATTCCCGCAGATTTATGTTCACCCGGCTGATAATTCGGTCAATAAGTCTTTCAAGCTGTTTCATTCCACCTTCCTTAGCCCCCTATTGTCACGGGCATGCCCATCAAGGGCCAGAGGACATAAACAGCAAACCCTGTCACAATCATTAGAAGAATACTCGCCGGTATTCCATAGAGGAAAAATTCGCCAGTGGAAAACTGCCTCGAATCATAGGCGATGGCATTGGGTGCTGCACCCACGAGCAAGAGAAAAGGCATTCCTGCTGTTACCAGGGAGGCGAAGAGAATAACCTCGGGCGCTACTCCCAGATATGGGGCTATAACTAAGGCCACAGGCAGAACAATGGAAATGGCAGCCACGTTCATAATGAAATTGGTCATCATCATGAGGAAGAAGGCAATTCCCATGACAAATACAAACCAGGTGGATTCCTTGAACATAACAAGCCAGTTTACGGCCATCCACTTGGCTGCCCCTGTTTCCCACAGGCAGAAGCCAATACTCATGGCCCCAGCAAACAGGAGAATGATATTCCAGGGGATTTCCTCGAGATCATCAAGATCCAGGATGCCGGTGATGAAAAAAAGGATTGTGGAGATCAAGATAATGGCTGTTTTGTCAATAGGTTGAAGCGCCGGGACGAAAGAGCGCAGAGCCATGGCAATAATACACCCGAAGACAATGACTGTGGCTGTTATTTCCTTGCGCGTGAGTGGCCCCAGTTCGGCACTGAGTTGTCTGGCTTTTTCTCTCAGGCCGGGGATAACTTTCTTCTCAGGCTTGAGAAAAATCATGAAGAATCCCCACAGGAGTAAGGTCATGATCCACCCTATGGGGAACATGTAATAGGTTAGTTGAAAAAATGATATGTTTTGGCCCACAATGTCATTGTAGAAACCAATCGCTACGGCACCACGCGCAGCTCCCAGAAGGGTCACGATGCTGCCTGCCCCTGCTACATAGGCCATGCCCATGAAGAGTCCTTTTCCGAATTTGGTTTGTTTGTCACCTTCTCCATAGAGCGCGTAAATGGAGAGAAGTAGAGGGTAAATGGTTGCTGCCACGGCAGTATGGGCCATGATATGAGTCAGAGCTGATGTCACAACAAAGCAGCCCAGGTATATCATGCTTGTTTTTTCCCCGACGATCACCAGCATCTTGTAGGCCAGGCGCTTCGTGAGCCCTGTCTTGGTAAAGACCAGTCCGATTACAATGGATGCAAAAATGAACATGACCGAAGGATCCATAAAATCCCTAAAGGCCACCTTGGCCGGACGAATCAGGTACAGGGCCTGGAGCGCACCGATGGCCAGGCTGGTTACTCCGATGGGGACCACTTCAAAGACCCACCAGGTCCCTGCCAACAGGAATACTGCCAGTGCCCCCTTTCCTTCCCTGGTTAACGTAAAATGTTCTCCCATGGGGTCTATAGCATCGGCCCATGGGGGGGCATAGTAGACCAGCGCAAAAATCAGGATGCCCAAGGAAAGAAAAAAGATGCGTTTCCAATCGATTGGCCTATTTATTGTTCCGCCTCCCAAATCATCTACCATATATTCTTCTCCTGTTGCTTTAACTAACGTGTCGAAAATTCTTTACCGCCGATGGCGGTAAAATTATGAGCCAATATTGAGGCTTGGTGTTTCTGCCCTAAGCGATCCTGCCACCGTCTCCTTACAGTTCGGCGGCCTTCATGGTCTGAAAGATTTCGGCAAATACATCAGTGAGCTTTATTATTCCCACAATTTTTTCACCTCTGGTGACAAGCAAAGATTGATGATGACCCATGACGAGGCGGTGTATGGCAACGTCCAGAGTGGCATCTTCATCGACGTATTCGCCTTCGGTGGGTGTATGCATGAATTTTTTCACCTTTACCTGGGCTGCTTTTCTGCAGGCTTCATCAAAGGGTATGTCAAGAAGACTGAATTGTTCGCGCAAGGACTGTAAAAAT
>JAIVXD010000315.1:0-3566 GCA_048636195.1 Anaerolineales bacterium | reverse complement strand
GCATTTCAATTGTTGCGATGTGGATGCCTTTAACCACCGCCTGGATTCAGAGGACTTGAGGAATGTAATCGTTACAGGTGTCGAATCCCACATCTGCGTATTCCAGACATGCGTCTCCATCCTCGAGAGAGGTTACAGGGTCCACGTGCCCCAGGATGCCGTTGATTCAAGGACAGATGAAAACTGGCGTGTTGGACTTGATCTTATGAAACAAGCAGGAGCAGTGATTACCTCAACGGAGACAGTCATCTACCAGATACTTAAAAAGGCAGGCACAAAGGAATTTAAGCAGATGTTAAAGGTAATCAAGTGATGGCATAGTAATGGAGTACGCAGTAGGATCGAGACGTAAATTGATCCATTGTTCTTTGCATGAAAATCCCGCAAAATGGCCTGTACAAAAGGCGGAAAGCGTCATTTACAGGTGAGAAATAATTTTCCAAAAGGAGAGTGCTTCGATGGATTACGAACCTATCCGTAAGACTGAGATTAATGAGATGGCAGTAAGACCGAATCTACTGGATTATGAAAAAGCAAGACAGGGGTTTGGGTGGGAAGATATCAACAAAGAGCTTGATTGGTTTGATGATGGAGGGATCAATATTGCATATGAAGTAGTGGACAGACACTTAAAGACCCCCATGAAAGATAAGATCGCCCTCTATTGGGAAGGGAAAAACGGCGAAAGTGAAGAGTACACATTTCATGATTTGTCAAAGCAGAGCAATCGTTTTGCAGGCGCACTGAGAAATTTGGACGTTAGAAAAGGCGACAGGATTTTTACCTACATGGACCGCACTCCTGAGCAATACATAGCTCTTCTGGGTGCACTGAAAATTGGTGGCGTCATTGGGCCGCTTTTTTCCGCCTTTGGGCCTGATGCACTGAAAGACCGGCTCGGAGATTGCGAAGCCAAGGTACTGATAACAACACCGAGGCTCGTAAAAACAGTACATGAAGTGCTCGATGATTTACCTGCTCTTAACACAATAATCATCGTAAACAGAAGAGGGGTCCCTTATGATTTGAAAGACAAAGAAGTCAGCTACGAAACCCTTATGAATGCGGCCCCTGAAGAATTTGAAATAGAGAAAACCTCCAAGGAAGATTATGCTATCATACATTATACGTCAGGGACTACGGGGAAACCAAAGGGAGTTGTACATGTCCATGAGGCCATTGTGGGCCACTATGCCACGGCCAAGTATGTGCTTGATCTGCATCAGGACGATATTTACTGGTGCACTGCCGATCCCGGGTGGGTAACAGGGACTTCATATGGTATTTTCGGTCCCTGGTCAAACGCCGTATCCCAGGTGGTCTATGAAGGAGGCTTTGGCGCAGGCCACTGGTACCGTGTAATAGAAAAGTACAAAGTGACTGTCTGGTATACTGCCCCCACCGCCATCAGAATGTTGATGAAGGCCGGGGAGAAGCCCGTGAGCAAACATGACCTCACGAGCCTGAGATATATGTGCAGTGTAGGAGAGCCACTGAACCCTGAAGCGGTATTATGGAGTAAAGAAGTTATTGGATTGCCCTTTCACGATAATTGGTGGCAGACAGAGACCGGGTGTATCCAGATCGCCAATTATCCCGTACAGGACATACGCCCCGGCTCTATGGGCAAGCCCTTTATGGGGGTAACACCAACGATTCTTGATGATAATTGCGAAAAGGAACTTCCACCAGGAGAGGAAGGGCATCTTGCCCTTAAAGCAGGCTGGCCGTCAATGTTCAGAACCTACTGGAATAAGAAGGAGCTTTATGAGAGCAGGTTCAAGGGTGACTGGTATATCACTGGCGACCGGGCCACAATGGATGAAGAGGGTTATTTCTGGTTTGTGGGAAGGGCCGACGACGTGATTAATACCGGAGGGCACCTCGTTGGTCCGTTCGAGGTTGAAAGTGCCCTTATCGAGCACCCGGCGGTTGCCGAGGCAGGAATTATAGGCATCCCCGACCCACTGGTGATGGAAGTTATAAAGGCCTTTGTCTCTCTCAAGGACGGTTATGAACCGTCCGATGAATTGATGAGGGACATCAAAAAATTTGCCAGAAAGAAGCTCCACGCCGTGGCCTGTCCGAGGAAGATAGAGTTTATTCCAGGGCTGCCCAAAACCAAATCCGGGAAAATAATGAGGAGGCTCCTGAAGGCAAGGGAACTGGGACTTCCTGAAGGAGACACCTCAACCTTGGAAGAATAGGGAGAAATACATGCTGCAACCGGAAGATTTTTTTGATTTGAAAGAATTCGAACACAAAGGGCTCTTTGAAGATGTCGAATTTGTGTGGTAAGCACTTGTTAGACTGAAGTCTTATATGAAAGAGCCAAATGTGGTACCCCTCAGTGGAGATATGTTGTCAAAGACATGCGTATTGTGGGGAGGCAATATCGGGGATCAGTATGTGTGCAAAGAGCGAGCAAATCTTCCATCTTGGATCGCATTGATTCAAGAATAGGACACTAGGAGCCGCTATTGGCAGAGAATTTGTAAGCAAATTAGTTGAAAAAACCTTGGTGGTTGAAGAAAATGGGGGCGCAACGAGGTTAGGGAGAAGAGACTTAGATTCGTTCAGCCGTAAATGTCGAGATATTGCATGGTTCTGATTTGCAGCCTTGTTTTAATAATCTTGGCAATTCTTTGCATGAACAAGAAGCCCATTTCGCAGTCTTTTTGAAAGAGTGCCTCCAAGTCTTCCGCTTTCCAGGCAAAAAGCTTTGTACGCATATAGGCCTTGGCGGTCGTAATATACTTTTTCTCTTCCATCTCGATTACGGCAGAAAAAGCAAATGTGCGATTCTCGCAGATCGTGTTTATCATGACCGGAGTACTGGGGTCTTTCATAACTTCCAGCCCCACTTTTCCCTCGATAACAGAATAGAGATGCGTGGCATCCTCTCCTTCTCTGAAAATGGTATCGCCAGCGCTATATTCTCGTATTAGGGTAACCTTTGCGAGCTTCTCCAACATGGAATCCTTGAGATAGGTTAACATGATGATTGATTTCAAATCGCTTACATCGATCATTGTTTTCTCCTTCCTTAATTTGTTCAGTTCAGGTTCAGGGTGGACATAAGACAATATGACGTTACCCTGATATTGAACATATCCGTTGTTTCCTTCAAAAGATCGACAAAACATAATATGTCATCTTTATCAAGGTATAGCCCCTGCCCCTGCCTTGCCCGGTTCATTACATGATACCACGCACTTGGATATTCTATTCTCAATGGCCTAGATATGGCATTTGAATATCATAAATTGCAATAAAGGTCAACCGAAGATGTCCCCAAATTGGACCCCAAATTTATGATAAAATTAATACGAAACAGCAGCTACGTCCTCAAACTTCTATCAAAGAACGCATCTGCCTGGCGTAAGTTTACTATGGATGACGACAATTTACGGCGTAAAGCGGTGATTTCTTTAAGAAAAGGGCGCATTCTATTTGTATACACTAATTATATATCAATTGATATTACTGATACATAATTATTGATAAATCATGGAGTGTCAAGATAATTCAGAAATGGGCGTTTCAGTGTATACATAAAATATTAA
>JAIVXD010000314.1:0-3579 GCA_048636195.1 Anaerolineales bacterium | reverse complement strand
TGAGGTCATACCCGGATTCTTCTTTGTCAAGGCCTTCTGTCCGTTCAAAGGCATGCCTGGATACAAAATCAGGGGCCTTAAGATCATGGCTGCTACTTTGGAGATCAAAGCTGATCGGCAATACGACGTTTCCCGCTTTTTCCAGCGCCTTATACAGCTTGGAATCATTGTCCAGACCGGCCAGGGCTTTGGACAGTTCTTTGTAAAATACAAGTCCTGCCCCCTGCTGGGCGAGTCCTGACAATTCATAGCTTGCCCGCAAATGCCTGACTGCCCTGAGACCCGGACCTTCCTGGGGTTCGCTTAATGATATGTTCAGGGCGATTACTTTTGCACCGGCAAGTGCGAGGTTATCAATGCATAGGGCAAGCACATCCCTTGGCCATGGGAAAGGCCCTAACTCCGATATGTCATTATCAGTAACCACCACAAGTTCTATATCCGGGTCCCTCTCTTCGGAGGCAGTGATCCTGCTCCTGAGATCAAGCGTTTTCAACTCGAGGGCTACTGTAAAATCAAAGATCCCGGTTGTGGTGATAAATAAAAAAACCAGTGTCACGGCCAGGCCGACGACCCAGTCTGGAAGCTTTTTGTTTATTCTCATGAAAAGATCTCTATCGAAAACCCGCAATATAGATTTCTGAAAACCTATAGTTCACCGGTTACCGTTCACCGTTCACCGTTGTCCCAAGAAGGGCCGTGGGGATTTCTTATTTTAGAGCAGGCGGGTTTGGAACATGGTATTTGGCAATTATGTGACAAAACCAGCATTTTTTAAGAGGACTTCGGGTCTTCAATTTTGTCCTTGTCCCTAACCCTGAACGTTGAACCCTGAACCCATGAACGCTTACCATAAACCCTTATAACGTCAAATAACGGGTTGCCTTTCTATAAAGTACGGGGCCGATTCCCGGTATGGACAACATCTCATCCATTTGTTGAAAGCCCTCTCTTTTGGCCCTCTCGCGAACAATCGCGCTGGCAATTTTTGGACCAATTCCCGGAATTGCGGTAAGGCCATTGAGGCTTTCGTTGTTAAGCGAAATGGGTATCCCAAGGGTAATCTTGTAAAAGGCCGACATTTCACCCTCAAAGATGTAAGCCTTTTGTCCGTCGCTTCGCAAACAGATACTCGAACCGCAATGGCACAAAATATCATTGCCGGGCAGGGGCTTTTGAGTGCCGGGGATTAGTCCTCCCGCCCGATTCAGTAGCTCCTTCAAAGCAGGCGGCTGGCAGAATTCATAAACGCCTGGCCACTGAATATTTCCTGAAATTTGTACAAACACCTTCTCATCACACGGTGGGCTATCCGCTGCAGAAAAGCTGAAAATACCCCTTAGCAGATGCATGGTGAGAAGAAAAAACAACAGGATCAGGGCACCAGCAGCACTGTCATTGATTTGCCTTTTTCTCATCATCCAAACCAAACGCCTTATGCAGGACACGCACCGCCAATTCGGTGTATTTTTCCTCTATGACGCATGATACCTTAATTTCAGAAGTACTGATCATCATAATATTAATGTTTTCTTTAGCCAAAGCCGCGAACATCTTCTGGGCCACGCCAGCGTGACTTCTCATTCCCACGCCTATGATGGATATCTTGGCAACACCCTCATCCCCTAAGACTTTTTCCGCTCCAATTTTCCCGGCCACTCCGCTCACTAACTTCATGGTCTTGTAAAAATCCGACTGGGGCACTGTAAATGTCATATCAGTGAGCCCGTCCTCACTGGTGTTCTGAACAATCATGTCAACCACGATGCCAGATTTAAAAATGGGCTCAAATATCTGTGAGGCAACCCCCGGCTTATCCGGAACTTTCTTAATGGTGACCCTGGAATCGTTCTTGCTGTAAGCCACTCCAGAGACCATCACCCTCTCCATATCCTTTGTCTCAGCAATCACCATGGTACCCCTTTCATTGCTAAAGGTTGATCTTACGTGGATTGGCACATTATATTTCTTGGCAAACTCAACAGAACGAATCTCTAACACCTTTGCACCCTGGCTGGCCATCTCAAGCATTTCTTCATACGAGATAAAGTCCATTCTTTTGGCCTTTGGGCAAATGCCGGGATCAGTGGTGTACACCCCGTCCACATCTGTATAGATTTCGCAGACATCGGCTTTCAAGGATGCAGCCAGGGCGACGGCTGTGGTATCCGATCCGCCCCTTCCCAATGTAGTAATATCGCCATTTTCGTCAAGCCCCTGAAAGCCGGCCACGGCTACGATTCTTCCCTTTTGGAGCTCTTTTACAATTCGATCGGTTTCAATGTTATGGATTCTGGCCTTGCCGTACAAATTGCTTGTGTGGATTGCCACCTGAAAACCCAGGAACGAACGCGCGTCATAGCCCATGGTTTTCACAGCCATGGCAAAAAGGGCCACGCTCACCTGCTCGCCCGTAGACACAAGGACGTCGAGTTCCCTGGGATCCGGATCATCGGTCATTTCACGGGCCAATTGGATCAGGAAGTCGGTCTGTCCCGCCATGGCCGACAGAACGACCACTATTTGATTGCCCTCTTTGTGGTGCTTTACAACCCGCTCGGCAACGCCCCTTATTTTTTCTATGCTGCCAACAGAGGTGCCCCCGTATTTTTGAACGATTAATGCCATAGTTTGACCTCTAGGGCTTTCAATATCTCAACAGCCCGGTAGTGATTCCCGGACAAGGTAATTTTTCGAAGCGAATTATCTATTATAACAAATCCAACCTTCAGTTTCCATTCCGGCAGGATTTCAGGCCAGCGATCAGCCCACTCCATGACAACAACGCCATCCTGGTAAAAATATTCCTCTAACCCGGCTGACAGAAAATCAGAAAGGCTTTCCAGTCGGTAGACATCCAAATGGAAAAGGGTATGCCGGCCTTCGTACTCGTTAATGAGGGAAAATGAAGGGCTAGTGATGATTGTATCCGGTGAGACCCCCAAACCGAGGGCTAACCCCTTGGTGAAGCAGGTTTTTCCGCTCCCCAGTTCTCCAACTAAGGCTATTACATCACCCTCTTTGAGGACTTTTCCCAGTTCCTGGCCCAGGTGTATGGTCTCCTGATCGGAAGCTGTGTCGTATGTAACACATCTTTCTTTCAAGAAACAATGGTCCTTATAAGGTCAGCCTTACCGATGATTCCAACGATGCGATCACCATCCACAACAGGGATAGTGTAGATCTTTTTCTGAGTCATTACTGTGGCAATTTCGTCAATTTCCGTCTTTTCATCTATCGTAAAAACATCTTTCGTGTAGAGATCTTCCACCTTGGTGGCGTTGATCCTCTCAATTTCTTTTTCTAATTTTTTTGGGCTTGCCAGATAAAAGACCGCATCAAAAACGGTCACCACTGTCGGGATATGAAGCTTCTTGTCCTTTCGTATCAGATCGCTTTCACAGATAATCCCAATAAGCAGACCATCATCGTCCACAACGGGAACCCCGTTAATGTGATTCTCATACAGTATCCTGGCCAGATCCTGAAGACTTGTATCTTTTTTAACGGTGATGACCTCTGTGGTCATAATATCACTGGCATTCAACATATTTACCTCAACTCCATTCCCCACTCCCC
>JAIVXD010000313.1:0-3617 GCA_048636195.1 Anaerolineales bacterium | reverse complement strand
AATCCCGCTAATGGGCGGGAATATTAATCCAGTAAATCCATGCCTGCCCCGCGCGTGGCGGGGTTTATCCTGTCAAAGTTACCTCCGATCAAGGGTCCTGTATTGTATAGCTTCTGCCACATGTACGGCCTTAATATTGGGACTGTCTTCCAGGTCAGCAATAGTCCTGCCAATTTTCAATATCCGTGCATGTGCTCTTGCGCTTAAACCGAATTTTTCCATGGCCTTTTCCAGCAATGCTCCGGATTCTCCGTCTATTTTGCAAAACTGTTTGATCTGACGGCTATTCATACCGGCGTTGGCATAAATTTCAGTCTCTTTGAATCTCCTGTTCTGTAGGTCCCTGGCCTTCAAGACTTGTGCCAAAATTTCAGCCGACGAACCATTATCGGTAGTAGCAGAAAGGTCTTTATAGGGGACTGATGGCACTTCCAGATGAAGGTCTATCCGATCCATCAGAGGGCCGGATATTTTCGCGCGATAGCGTCGGATATGGTGGAGAGAGCAAGTACATTCTCGCTTGGAATCACCAAAAAAACCGCATGGGCACGGGTTCATGGCTGCTACCAGCATAAAATTTGCCGGATATGTAACCGTCGAATTTGCCCGGGAAATGGTCACGCTTCCGTCTTCCATGGGCTGTCTCAGGACTTCAAGGACATTTTTTTTGAACTCCGGTAATTCATCCAGGAAGAGGACACCGTTATGAGCCAGGCTCACCTCTCCGGGTTTAGGGTTCTGTCCGCCTCCGATAAGACCGGCATCAGAAATGGTATGGTGAGGGGACCGGAAGGGGCGTATTGTTACGAGTCCGGCACCTTTGGGCATTAATCCCATCACACTATACACCTTGGATGTGTCAAGCGACTCCTCAAAAGTAAGATTTGGAAGCACTGTAGATATTCGCTTTGCCAGCATGGTCTTCCCGGAACCTGGCGGCCCGATCATGATTAAGTTGTGTCCCCCTGCAGCAGAGATCTCTAAGGCTCTTTTTGCGTTCTCCTGGCCGCGAACATCCTTGAAGTCTACTTGAAAATCCGGCACCTGAAAAAGTTTATCGGTATCAACCTTGAAAGGGTCAATATGAGACATGCCTGTCAGCACACCAATAACCTGTGATAATGTATGAACAGGGAAAATATCGATTCCTCTCACGACCCCTGCTTCCGATGCATTTTCCAGGGGGAGAAATATCCCTTTAAGAGACAATTCCTTCGCAGCAATAGCCATGGGCAAAACACCCTTGACAGGTCTCAGAAGCCCATCAAGGGCCAGTTCGCCAAGGAATAGATAGTTGGCATAGGAGGATCTGTCCACTAAACCTGTTGCCGCAAGGATACCTAAGGCCATGGGGAGATCAAATGCAGAGCCTTCTTTCTTAATATCAGCCGGCGCCAGGTTGACAGTGATCCTGTCGGAGGGAAAATGATATCCGGAGTTTTTAATTGCCGCTTTGACCCTCTCTTTGCTCTCACGAACAGCACCCTCGGGCAAACCCACAGTGGAAAAAGAAGGCAGGCCTTTAGCAATATCGACTTCAACCTCCACGACATAGGCATCAATTCCAATGACAGCGCTGCTAAGAATTTTGGCGAGCATGATTAACGTCTCGGAATTTCTATAACTTGATGAATATACAGGTAATTTCCTACACTAAGGTTTTTGCCTCTATTCCATTATTCTCCCCGCTGTTTCAGCGGAGATGAGCAACGTGAGCTAAGTTTAGAGACATACAAATCTTTCGTTATTTTAGGTAAAATTTATCCTTTACATATAACATCTGAATTGTTATAAAGTAAAGTTTATTGTTATCAGGGTCGTACTTTATATGTGATGGTTATTATACAATTAAGCTTATTATCTTGAATAAATTTTTTTGTTTCTGATACTCACTATTTATGTAAGTTCTCAATATTTATGAGGTGAATGAGATGGCAAGAATTACAGTAGAAGACTGCCTGGAAAAAGTAAACACCCGATTTGAATTAGTTCATTTATCTGCCACCCGGGTCCGTCAACTACGAAAAGGAGCAGAACCGTTAGTGGTCTGCAAGAACAAAGACGTAGTAGTCTCGCTAAGGGAAATCGCTGCAGGAAAGGTTTTTCTTGTGGATAAGGAAGATGCTGATTCTTTGCAGGACTCCATAGAAAAGCCGGTGGAAGATTTACTTCCAGAGCACATCGACACAGAATCTCAGGATAAAGAAAAAGGAGACCAGGAGGCAGCCCCTGAGGAAAAGTGAAGATGTACAAGAGAGATTACTACGAAGTCTTAGGTGTTTCACGGGACGCGGGAGACGTCGAGATCAAGCGGGTCTACCGGCAACTGGCTTTAAAGTATCATCCTGACAGGAACCAGGGAGATAAAGAGGCCGAGGAGAAATTCAAGGAAGCCGCCGAGTCCTATGAGGTATTGAGAGACAGGGAAAAAAGACAAATATATGATCAGTTCGGTCATGCAGGCCTTGAGGGCCGGGGCTTTAGCGGCTTTAGCGGTTTCGATGATATCTTTTCAAGTTTTGGGGATATCTTTGAAGGTTTTTTTGGATTTGGCTCACAAAGGGGAGGGAGATCCCGGGGCAGACAGGGAAGAAACCTGAGGTATGACCTTGAACTGACCTTAGAGGATGCCTTTTATGGCAAAGAAGAAGAGATCGTTTTTGATCGACTGGAGGCTTGCCAGACATGCGATGGGTCAGGCCTGAGTCCTGGAACTGAACCTCAGATCTGTGCAACGTGTCAGGGTAGAGGCCAGGTTATTCGATCCCAGGGATTTTTTCAAATCAGCACAACATGTCCGGCTTGCCATGGTGAAGGGCGAATCATCAGCGATCCGTGCGGGGATTGCAGGGGAACGGGAAAGATTAGGACTGAAAGGAGCATCAGCGTTAAAGTCCCATCGGGAGTGGATACAGGTTCCCAATTGAGATTGAGGGGAGAGGGTGAACCCGGAGAATACGGAGGTCCTCCGGGCGATCTTTTCGTCGTTATCCATGTGAAGGAGCATGATTTTTTCACAAGAGAGGGCGATGACCTGATCTGTCAGGTCCCCATCTCTTTTGTTCAAGCGGCGTTGGGCGACACCTTTATGATTCCAGTGCTCGGTGACGAGGGGGAGCATGAATTGCACATCCGCCCCGGAACACAACCGGGTGACGTGATAAAGGTTCCAGGAAAAGGAATGCCGAGCCTGCAGGGATATCATCGCAGAGGAGATGCTTATATAAAGATCATTGTCAAAGTGCCAGAAAAACTGAACCGGCGCCAGAGGGAACTGCTTGAAGCATTTGCCGATACAGAGGGTTTAACAGTCTCAGGAAAAAAGAGGAAAGGGAAACATCTGTGGGAAAAGCTAAAAAAATGACGTAAGCGTTCACAGGTTTCCCGCTGAAAGCGGGATTCAGGGTTAGGGACAAGGACAAAATTGAAGACCCGAAGTCCTCGTAAAAAATGCTGGTTTTGCTACATAATTGCCAAATACCATGTTCCAGACTTGTGGGGATGTGGAAGCGGTCAGGTTTTCTGTACAAAACATTTACAAAATGACGTATGGCGATGTGAATGCAACCTTTGAACCTCTGAACCTTTGAACCCGTGAACGGCTACGAAATGATGTA
>JAIVXD010000312.1:0-3619 GCA_048636195.1 Anaerolineales bacterium | reverse complement strand
ATTGAGGAATTGTGAATTTAGGGATTGAGGGATTAAGATAAGGAAAAGATTCATATTTCAATTCCTAAATTCTACGAGTGTCCAATTTTCATGCAAACTGTACAAAAACAAACGAGAACAACTACTTAACCACTCAACGAGGTCTAGTGTTACAGTAAAACAATAAATCTTAAAATTCTCTGTATATGTGTTGACAAATACACAAAATAATGCAATATATTATGTGTGTAAAATGATCTATTTGGAGGTATATAATGAACACAAATACTGTACGTTTAAATATTACCATTCCAAAAGAATTGGCGCGGACACTGAACGAATTTGCCGGACCCAAAAAGCGTAGCCGGTTTATTGTTGAGGCTGTTAAAAATCATATCGATCAAAAAAGAAAAAAAGAGCTTGAGATGGCCTTAGAGGAAGGTTATCGAGCGACTGCAAAGGAAACTTCGGCTCTGGCAAAAGAGTTTGAAGGTGCTGATCTGGAGGGTTGGGATGATTATTAGTAGAGGTGGAATCTACCTTGCTGCACTTGATCCGGTTATTGGGAGAGAGCTTTCCAAAACGCGGCCGGTTGTCGTTGTCTCCAACGATAAAAACAATGTGTTTTCGGGAACCGTAACAATATTGCCCATTACATCGAAAAACATTAGGAAAATGTACCCGTTTGAGGTCTTATTGCGCAAGGGAGCTGGAAATTTACCTAAGAACTCGAAAGTTAAAGCGGATCAAATTCGGACACTTGATAAAAGTCGAATCGTGAAATTCATCGGTATGTTGGAAGCGAATCACATTACCCAGATTGAAGAGGCTATGAGAGTTCATTTGGCTTTGTTGTAAATTGAAAGGGAACATCCCCTCAACCCTCCCTTTTTTTGAGGCGACGTCCCGCCGGTGGGACTATAATAGAATCGCGAAGCGATTGTATAACTTGCTCAAGGTGCATAATGCCGACTCATTTATTGCGAAACAGACTCATTTATTTTGTAATTGGCCTTGTTTTTCTCATTGGGGTGTTTCTGTTTGTTGGATTTGGGTATTACCTCTCAAACCCTGCTGAGGAAGGAGGAGATGACCAGGTCTTTTTTGTCCGCGAAGGCGCAACACTGAATGTGGTCGCAGGTGAGCTCGAGTCGCAAGGGATCATCACAGGTAAACGCCTTTTCCTGCTTTGGGCAAGGATCATGGGACACAGCAGAAGCATAAAGGCCGGGGAGTATCGGCTGAGCTCAGCCATGCCGCCTCTCAAGATCCTGGAGACTCTAAGCAAAGGGACAGTTATAACCCACCCGGTAACTATCCCTGAAGGGTACACAATAAAACAGATCGGGGAGTTATTGGAGGAAAAGGGCCTTGTAAAAAATGAGGAATTCCTGGCAATCACTTGCGATCCCGATGTAGCAAAGCGTTATGGCATATCCGGGCAGAGCCTGGAGGGCTACCTCTACCCTGATACATACCAGTTTGGCCGGGGTCTCTCCCCCATGTCGATTGTTGAGGTGATGGTAAAACATTTTTGGGAGGTAATCGGCCCACTTCGTGAAAAGATTGAACAATCGGGCATGACCATAGAGGAGGTGATCACTCTCGCATCCATCGTTGAAAAGGAAACGGGTCGTGCTGAAGAACGACCCATTATTGCAAGCGTTTTCCTGAATCGTCTAAAAAAGAGGATGCGCCTTGAAACTGATCCCACCGTTATTTATGGTATCAAGGATTTCAACGGCAACCTGAAAAGAAAGCACCTGACTCAACGCACCCCCTATAATACCTATGTTATCCGAGGCCTTCCCCCGGGGCCAATAGCCAACCCTGGCAAAGAGGCAATTGAGGCCGTTCTTTTCCCGGCCAAAACCGATTACCTCTATTTTGTATCCAAAAACGACGGTAGCCACTATTTTTCCAAAACCCTTACTGAGCACAACAAAGCCGTGCAAAAGTATCAGAAGAAAAGGCGCAGAAGACACAAAAAGAGCTCTTGATACCCGGGATCATCAGTCCTCATTATTTTTTGGTCTGAATTCTGGCACATTAGCCATTTGAGCCCTATCAAAATCCTTCAGGGTTTTTTCTTGTAATCCAAATTCCCCCAACATTCATCCCTTCTGAGTAATCTCCTCAAGAATTCGGCGGTACAACCGGTAATGGGCAAATGGAATGTTTCTGCGTGGCCTGTCATCGAGGCAGGGAAGGTAATGGCCGCTTTCAAGTAAGGGAGGCACCGTTTCCTCCACAGCACGACGCACGCCTGCCTCATCCTGAGTCAATGCGGTTGCGTCAATCCCCCCGATCAGCGCCAAATCAGAACCGAATGTACGGCGAAGCCTGGAATATTCCATGCCTGTACTTCGAATGTTGCTTATCCAGAGACCATTGATGCCAGCATCAATTAGAGAAGGCAAGAGCGACGTCAGGTCACCCCCCGTGGTACAAAAGATGCGGAGAGGGACATTGAACTTTTCCAGCAAAGAAATGATCTTCCTATAGCCGGGTAATGCGAATTGATTAAACATCGTAGGGGAGATAACGGGCCCTTTGTTGAATGCGATGGGTTCATAAAAAGAGGCATAGTCAACAGACACCTTTGAAAGCACACGCTCCAGGCAAACACAGTAGAAATCAGTTGTCAGATGAATCAGATCTTCCACAAATTCTGCCCGGTCTATAAGGGCAAAACAGGCAGATACGAGCGACTCCCAATCTCCTACACCAAGCATTTGTAAAAGACCGCCTCCTGTGGCGTCCACGTAAAGGACGCGGCCTTCCTGTTCGAGCCGCCTGCTTCGTTTCACAAAACCCTTCGCATAACGGGATGGGTGGTCAGGATTGTAATGTCGGCTGAAAGAAGATGGGTCATGGAGTAAATCCGGGGCCTTTTTGAAAAAGGGGTAGCTGCGCAGGATTAGTCCAACAGAATGGTGCGTTTCCAGATTGAAATACTCGTATTCTGATTGATCATGTGGCGTAAAGAAAAACTCCACACAGCTATCTTCCCAGACCTTCCCATGGGTTCTGTCCGCAACCGCCCGGACATAGCGATCTTCCACCCTAAAAAACACATACAGATTATTATCATCATAAAGGATTTTGACCTGCGTTTTCGGGATATGCGCAGGCTTATCCCCCATCCAATTGGTTAGTTCGAGGATGTCGGATTGTTCCCACTGCCCCTGATCCCATTCGTCAGCAAGATCTACGGTTTCCAAGGCCCTCTTAACTCTATAGCTCATTTTTTTTATAGCCTTATTGCTAGTCGGTCTATTATAATATAGTTTTTAGTAAATTTACTAATAATAAAGGCATTTTTACAATCAGTAAAGGTAGGGCATGGCAGAAACAATCAGAGATTTGGACGAGTTGGTGTCGCTTTGCAAGCGGCGGGGTTTTATCTTTCAGAGCAGTGATATCTATGGCGGGCTGGCCAGTTGTTATGACTATGGGCCGCTGGGCGTGGAGTTGAAGCGGAATGTGAAAAACGCCTGGTGGAAGGCGGTCGTGCAGATGCGGGACGATATGGTGGGTCTGGATTGCAGTATCCTGATGCACCCGATGATCTGGAAGGCATCCGGACACGTCGACAAGTTCGCAGACCTGATCGCCGAATGCAAAAAGTGCAATACCA
>JAIVXD010000311.1:0-3646 GCA_048636195.1 Anaerolineales bacterium | reverse complement strand
TCTGTTATCAGGTGACCATGAAAAAATCCGCATGTGGCGAAGGGCCGAATCCCTAAAGAGAACGCTTGAGAGGAGGCCTGATTTGCTCCAAAAGGCCAGATTGACCCCTGAGGATAAGTCGATTCTGGCCAGATTGAAAAGAGAATTTGGTACCTTATAAATACTTTATGTGAATAGACGGAGCGAAGCGACATCCACAAATATTCAATAGTCAATATTCAATAGTCAATTCCGGCTTGTCCGGGTTAGGGTTTAGACACGTAATTTTCATGGGTCTTTACATCGGTCTTGTTCATTTCCCTGTTTATAACAAAAACTACCAGAGAATCGCTTCGGCCATAACCACTATAGATCTGCATGATATAGCCAGACTGGCCAGGACCTATGCTGCCAAACGGTTTTTTGTTATTACTCCGCTTGATGATCAGCAAAGGCTGGCTGAGAGGATTCGAAGCCACTGGACGAATGGTTATGGAGCCAGGTATAATAGGCACAGAAAGGAGGCAATTGAGCTTGTTGAGATTGTCCCATCATTAGAGCAAGCAATCGATGCCATAAGGGCAATGGAGGGAGAAGCGCCTTTAGTCATGGCAACGGATGCCTCAAAGCAAAAGCACAGGTCCATGTCTTACGAACGGGCAAGAGGTATTGTTCAGAGTGAAAGGGCCGTTATTTTAATATTTGGAACGGCATGGGGCCTTGATCAGTCAGTTATGGAAAGAGCAGATTATGTGTTGGACCCGGTTTTGGGTAGAACAGACTATAATCACCTCTCTGTGAGGACGGCAGCTGCCATCATTTTAGATCGGGTGGCTGGCAGGTAAAATAAGGAGGAATATATGAATATCATTGAAACACTTGAAAAGGAACAGATGCGTGTGGACATCCCGGCTTTTGGTCCGGGTGATACGGTCAAAGTCCATGCCAGGATAAGAGAGGGTCAGAAGGAGCGAATTCAGGTATTTCAGGGGGTTGTCATCAGGAAAAGGAAGGGGAATACAGGCGCTTCTTTTACTGTAAGAAAGATTTCCTACGGTATTGGTGTGGAAAGGATTTTCCCACTTCACTCACCGCTTATAGATAAGATCGAAATCGTCACCCGCGGTAGGGTGAGAAGGGCTCGACTTTACTATCTGAGGAAACTCAGGGGTAAGGCCGCACGGATTAAGGAAAAAAGGTTTTAGTATTTCATTTTGTTTTTTACTCCACCCAAAACCCAGTCGCTTTTTTCCGAGAGCAGTTCCTCAATATGCGATCCGTTTTTCTACGAAGGCCTGGTCAGAAAGGACGGATATGGCTTGATTGCAGGGGTTGACGAGGCGGGTCGAGGCCCCCTGGCGGGACCTGTTGTGGCCGCCGCGGTGATCATTCCACAAGGCATCCTGTTAACCGGAATCAAGGATTCAAAGATGATGACTGAAAAGGCCAGAGACAATGCCTTTCCAGTAATTCACGATCAAGCCCTGGCCATTGGAGTTGGGGTTGTATCGCATAGATATATTAGTAAATTCAATATCTTGAAGGCTGCTCTTGAGGCCATGAGGCGGGCCGTATTGGCCATGGACCCACAGCCGGAATTCCTTCTTGTGGATGGGATCCAGAAGGTGCCTTTACCCATTCCTCAGCGGTGTTTGAAAAAGGGCGACCAGTTAAGCCGAAGTATCTCTGCCGCTTCTGTAGTGGCTAAGGTGTACCGCGATAGAATTATGCGTTCCTACCACAAGATGTATCCGGCCTATGATTTTACCAAAAACAAAGGATACGGGACTCGTACGCATCTCGCGGCACTGAAGCGGTATGGCCCCTCGCCGATTCATCGCCTAACCTTTAAAGGAGTCTTGCAAGTTGACTAAGGAAAGACTCGAGCTTGGGAAGTTTGGTGAAGAACTGGCGCTTAGAAAGATCAAGCGCCTTGGGTATAAGAAAATCATACGTAACTTTCGCTGTCCATTGGGAGAAGTGGACATAATCGCAAGGGATGGCGATACCCTTGTGTTTTTGGAAATAAAGACACGTAAGGGCAGGTCGATTGATTATGCTAAAGAGGCTGTGAATGCGAGAAAGAAACGACAGATTTCCAAGGTTGCATTAGCGTATATGAAATCCACGGACTGCTCTGATGCCAGGGCGAGGTTTGACGTGGTGGCAATCAGTCTGGGGAGAGGCAAACCCGAAATTGAAGTAATTAAGAATGCCTTTGAATTAGCCTATTAATGGTGCTTTTTTTCAGAGTGTGCGTAGTCCCGCCTGGCGTTCGGCATTCAGCGATCAGCAGAATATGAAAAGCCAGGGAAGCCATAATAGTAAAGAGTGCGGGACCCTGTATGTGGTTTCGACACCCATTGGGAACCTGGAAGATATTACTCTGCGGGCCCTGCGGATTCTGGAGAAGGTTGTCATAATAGCTGCTGAGAACGTAGCTCATACAAGAGGTCTTTGTGGGCATTATAGAATAAAAACGAGGCTTACCAGGTATCACCAATATAACCAAAGGAGTAAGGTCCCTGAGCTCATTAGAGAACTAAAATCGGGTAATGATGTGGCACTTGTGACTGATGCCGGGTCCCCGGGGATTTCCGACCCCGGAGCACTTCTTGTTGGCCGGGCGTTTGATGAAAATATAAGAGTGGTACCAATTCCAGGCGCGTCTGCTGTGATTGCCGGGCTGTCAGTTTCAGGCCTCTCCACAGAGAGGTTTGTTTTTTTAGGCTTTTTACCAAACAAATCTGGGAAAAGAAAAAAGGAACTGAAAAAATTGATTTTCGAGACCCGGACCATGGTGTTTTTTGAGGCTCCGCACCGTCTTAAGGCTATGCTCACAGATTTAAAGGAAATACTGGGGAATCGTCAAATGGTGATGCTTCGGGAGATGACGAAGGTATTTGAAGAGATAAGGAAGGGGCCGGTCAGTGCTATTTTGGGGCATCTGCCGCCAGACAGGATCAGAGGCGAATTTACACTGGTGGTAGCGGGCAGCGAAGAGGAAAAGGCTGATGCCACTGAGCCCCAGGTGGTGAAGAGAATAGAAGAAATGCTGAAAGAAAAAATGAGCGTAAAGGATATTGCCGGCGTACTTTCCAGTGAAGAAGGGCTAACGTACAGGCAAGTCTATAGAAAATGTCTTGATAGGAAAAAGGCCCTGGGTGTTTGATTCGGATGGAATTGTGTAAGAAAATCAAGATAATGAACGACTTAGGCTTGCATGCAAGGGCTGCTGCCAGAATAGTGGAGTTGGGCAGGCAGTATAAGTCGCAGCTCTTTCTGAAGAGGGGTGATCGGGAAGCGGATGGCTCAAGTATTCTCTCGATACTCACGCTTTCGTGTCCAAAAGGCACCGAGATAGAGGCCAGGATTGTGGGGGAGGATTCGGAGGCCTTTATGGAAAGGCTCGGCCAGCTCCTGGAACAGAGATTTGAGGAAGGCAGATGACTGAATCTGATGTTGGCGTCCGAAAAGCGTTGCGGGGTGTTGCAGTCTCTCCCGGAATCGTTATTGGTAAGGCCCGGTTGGTTGACAGGTCAAAGGTCAAGATCTTCTACCAATACCTCATTGGCGATGACCAGCTAAACCGGGAAATTGAGAGGTTTGAGGAGGCCGCTCGTACAACAGAAGATCAGCTTAACACCATCAAAAATGGCATGCCTGA
>JAIVXD010000310.1:0-3659 GCA_048636195.1 Anaerolineales bacterium | reverse complement strand
GTAACCGAAAAGGCTTACCAGAATCCCATGTTTGTGGAGGATATTGTGAGGGAGATCGCAGTTAAGCTAAATAATGATCCGAATATCACCTGGTTTGCCGTTGAGTCTGAAAATTTTGAATCGATTCATAATCATAACGCGTATGCATATATAGAAAAGCACAAAAGTGCGGTTGAGTAGTTAAGTGGTTGAGAAATTATATTGAAAAATGACAGATAACTAATGACCAATGACAAGGATGGATGAAGATATGACTGAAGATCTGAAAAAAATGTACCGGACTGTAATGGATGACCACTTTCCTGCTGACATAACTATTTCCTTTGGTGACCAGGTCCTTCGTTATCAGAAAAGATCTTGGAGAATCAAGGATGAGAAGACAGGTGAAACCATTGAGAAAGGGCTTCGTTACGGTGAGAACCCGGGCCAGGAGGCTGCCCTGTACGAACTCGTAAACGGTAATCTGACCTTGGGTAAGTGTCAGTTCATCGACTCCGGGCGTGGTCTGGTTTCGGCTATTTCCGAAGAAGACATGATCCAGAGCGGAAAGCATCCGGGCAAGATCAACCTGACGGACGTGGACAATGCCCTTAATATTATGAAATATCTCACGGTCGATCCGGCCGTGGTGATTGTCAAACACAACAATCCGTGTGGTGTTGCCTATGCATCATCCCTGTCCGAAGCATATGACAAAGCCAATATGGCAGATCGGATTGCCGCTTTTGGGGGGTGTGCCCTTTTTAATCGCTCCCTGGACCTGGCAACCGCTGAAATGGTTTCCAGGAACTACCTGGAAGTGGTGGCAGCACCTGACTTTGAAGAAGGGACAATTGGCATTCTATCCAAAAGGGCCAATCTGCGGGTCATACGTATCAGCCGGATGGATCGGCTTTCCGAATATACAAATATGAGATTTGTGGACTTCAAGAGCCTGATTGACGGTGGGATTGTGGTTCAACAGTCCCCGTTAAACCGGATCAAGACTTCTGAAGACTTTACTGTAGCCACGGCCGAGCACAAGGACAAGACTTACAGCATTGAGCGTAAGCCCACAGAGAACGAGTATGCGGATATGCTGTTTGGCTGGCAGGTGGAGCAGGGTGTTACCTCTAACTCTGTCATCTATGTGAAAGATGGTGTGACCGTGGGGATCGGAACCGGCGAGCAGGACAGGGTCGGTGTGGCTGAAATCGGTATTTTCAAGGCATACACCAAGTATGCGGATGCTATCTGTTTCAAGGAGCACGGGGTCCCATACAAGGAGCTGGAACTGGCCGTGGAGAACGGTCAGAAAGACCGGGAACTCCTTGGTGAAATCGATCGTAAAACAAAGGAGGCAAAGGGCGGGCTCATCGGGTCCTGCATGGTCTCCGATGCATTCTTTCCTTTCAGGGATGGTGTGGATGTGGCCATTCGGGAAGGCATAAGGGCCATTGTGCAGCCTGGCGGATCTATGAGGGACTTCGAGGTGATCGAGGCCTGTAATGAAGCAGATCCCCAGGTGACCATGGTATTTACAGGTCAGAGGGCGTTTAAGCATTAACAAGATTCTAACTGTCTCTACTCAGACAATTTTTGGATCTTCACGGTACTTACCTTGAATTCCGGGATCTTGGCCAGCGGGTCAAAGGCCTCGGCATTGGTCAGTACATTTGTCGGGTTTTCCCCAAAATGAATGGGCAGAAAAAGCAACCCTGGTGCCACTGAGTTGGTTAGCTTCGCAGGGGCCTCTATTTGGCCTCGGCGCGACGATAAAATGAGCACATCGCCCTCCTTGGCCTCCAGCGCCGCGGCGTCTTTTGGATTGATGCTCACATAACCCGTAGTTTGTTCGACATCCAAATGCGGAGAAACTCTGGTCATCGTGCCGGTGTGGAAATGGGCAAACATCCGGCCGGTGGTAAGAAAGTAGGGGTATTCCTTGTCGGGCATTTCCGCCGGATCCTTATATTCGATAGCGTGGAATTTACCCTTACCCCGGGTAAATTGATCCTTGTGCAGATAGGGCGTTCCCGGGTGGTCAGTGTCCGGGCAGGGCCACTGCAGTCCATCCAAACCCAGGCGTTCATATGTCATGCCTGCATAGCTTTTCGGGGTCAATGATGTCATTTCGTTAAAAATTTCTTCAGGGTTTTCATAATTCATCTCGTAGCCCATGGCTGTTGAAAGCTTGCATATAATTTCCCAGTCGGAAAGGGTGTTGCCGAGAGGCTCAATCGCCTTGCGCATTCGCATACAGCGACGTTCCGTATTTGTAATCGTGCCTTCTTTTTCAGCTACCGACGCGGCGGAAAAGACCACATCCGCCACCTGGGCAGTTTCCGATAAAAACAGCTCCTGAACGACCAGAAAATCAAGTTCTTTGAGGGCATGATTTAAGTGATTCCAGTCCGGGTCGCTGAGTTTAGGATTCTCCCCGATGACATAGAGCCCTTTCAGCTTTCCTTCCAGCATGGCCGGGATCATATCCGTTATGGTTAAGCCGGGCCGGTCCGAAAGTTTTTTGCCCCAGGCTTTAGAAAATTTTTCAATTATTTTCGGATCAGAAACCGGCTGATAGCCCGTCATCACGTTGGGTAACCCTCCCATATCACAGGCGCCCTGAACGTTATTCTGCCCCCTTAATGGATTCACACCGCCACCACGGATCCCCACATTTCCGCATAGCATCGCCAGATTACAGCAGGATTTAACGTTGTCCACCCCGGTGGTGTGCTGGGTGATGCCCATGGCATACAGGAGGCTGGCCGGTGGATTGGTAGCATAAAGTTCAGCCATTTGTTCCAGATTCTTCGGGTCAACCCCGGTAATAGCCTGTACCTTGTCGGGAGTATAAGTGTTGACAACCTTTTCAAGGGCCTCATAGTCTTCGGTTCGCTGTGCGATGTAGTCTTTGGCATGCCAGCCGTTTTGGATAATGATGTGCATCATTCCGTTGAGCAAGGCCACATCGCTTCCAAGACGATGGGTCACTGCAATATCCGCGAACCGGCTCAACTGAATATTTCTGGGATCGGCTACAATCAATTTGGCCCCCTTCTCTTTGGCCCTAAAGATGCGCCTGGCTATCAAGGGATGGCATGCTGTTGTGTTGGAACCAATGACGAAAATGCAGCCTGCCTCTTCGATTTCTGCAATGGAATTCGTCATCGCACCACTCCCGAAGGCGGCGGCCAGACCGGCCACCGTAGAAGAGTGTCAGAGACGGGCGCAGTGATCCACGTTATTGGTACCGATGACGGCTCGGGCAAATTTCTGAGCCAGGTAATTTTCTTCATTGGTAATTTTGGCCGACACCAGCACACCGATGCTGTCCGGTCCGTATTTTTCAATAATTTCCCGGAAACGATCGGCCGTAAGTTGAATGGCTTCGTCCCAGTCTGTCTTAATGAATCTGCCAAACGTTTTGACCAGTGGTTGTTTCAGGCGCATAAAGCTGTTCACATGCTCATGGAGATTCCAGCCTTTGATGCACAGTTTTCCTTCATTGACAGGATGTGTTTTCATGGGCATGGTACCCACGAGCTTCCCGTCCATCACCTGGAAAAGGACACCACAGCCTGTTCCACAGTATGAACAAACAGAGGGAATAATCTTGCAGTCCATGTTCCTCACTCCCTAATATTTAAGGAATCTCAGACCCGTTTATGCTGCTT
>JAIVXD010000309.1:0-3682 GCA_048636195.1 Anaerolineales bacterium | reverse complement strand
CCATGGAACTTTGAACCTGAGTTACCCTATTTCTTATACTGCTGATGATACTCAAACACCTTCTTCACATAGAGCTGTGTGGCCTTAAAGGGGGGAATACCTTTATACTCCCTGACCCTTCTGCTCCCAGCATTATAGGCTGCAAGGGCAGCGGACGCTCCTTCCTTTAAAGAAATTCATTTTGATCCGTCCAATTTGACCCACCTTTGCTTAAACCTGTTAATTTATCTTTAGATTTCCACAAATAATCAATATCTTAGGGACTCTTGGATCTAACTCCAAAAGGTGGCATCTGTTTTGCATTTTATTTTTCATGAATAAAAATCCGGGCCCAGAGGATGTGGCTTTGATCTGGCCCTGAGGACCGGGTTTTCCATGTTAGGATAAAATGGTGTAACACATGACCTCCATTAAAGAGTTGAATTTTGATCACCTTATTGGCCAGGAGGTCGGTACATCCACCCTCTTAAAGGAGCTTGCCCGCGGTGGGATGGCGGCCATATTTATCGCCTACCAAAGAACATTAAAACGTCAAATTGCAGTCAAAATCCTGCCCAAATCGCTCCTTACCCCCCTGGCCGCCGAACTCTTCCAGCAGGAAGCAGAATCAGCCGCTATCCTGTCCCATCCCAATATTGTTACAATTTATGAAGTCGGAGAGGTCGAGGGTTTCTTGTTTATTACGATGCAGTTGGTGAATGGGCGATCTCTTTTCGATTACATCACAATGGCGCGAAAGCATGTGCTGCCGTCCAAGCGAATCTTACCCCTGAAGGCGACCATTAAAATCATTACAGACGTCCTCGATGCCCTGGATTATGCCCATAGCCAGGACATTATTCACAGAGACATTAAACCGGCCAATATACTTATAGAAGCCCATACAAAACGCCCCATTGTCTCGGACTTTGGACTTGCCACAACTACCCGTGGACCTGAGCAGGACTCTTCGGTGATTACAGGAACTCCGACTTACATGGCCCCTGAACAGATACTGAACGACCCTTCGGACGGCCGGACCGATATTTACGCAACCGGCGTTATGCTGTTTGAGATGCTTGTATCCAGGCTGCCGCTACCAAAATACAGTACGGCAATGGAACTGCTTAAAATGAGATTGAAACTAAAAGAGCGGCTATTTCAAAAAAAGCCTTCAGAAATGAATCCTATACTTACTCGGGAAATGGACGATATTGTCTTTAAAGCGATAGCTCATGACCCGGAAAACCGCTATGCTACCTGCCGGGAGTTTCTCGAAGCCATCAAGGTTTACCGGGATCATCACATAAAAACACTGCATTAAGAGGAAAAAATGCCGGAGTCCAAAGTCAGCAAGCAAGAATTTGCCAGATTCGGCCGCATTCTTTCATTGCTGTTTAACCGCGCCACCATGTATCAAATGGACCATCCTTACGTCAAGCAGTCTATTGATGAATTCCATCCGTTTGTTGAAAAGCTGCTCACGTCCATATCCCCATTAGTCTTCGCGATGAATCGTGAGCAATTTTTTACTGATGAAGAACCGTTAGATCCTCGCATCACTGTTAACAGGATGGTAGCACACTTCAAGAAAGCTGAAATTCAATCCATTTCATTCTATGAGGGGATGACCAAAAATGAGCTAAAAACCTTTCTCGGAATATTCGTATCTCTGGACAAATATCCCAATGCCGAATCCATGAAAGAGACCCTGGCTGAAAAAGGTATCACCAATTTGAAGATCAACCATGTCTTTTACAAAAAAGTTACTGAGGATGATGAAGTGGTTTCACGCGATGTCCTCAAAAACATAACCCCTGAAATGATGGATGAGGACGAGCTCAAATCCAAAAAACTGTTCATTGATATGGTCCTTGAAAGCGTCCTGGCAGAAGAATTTGAAAAGAACCTTAACATCAATAACCTTTTAACAAATCCTACTGGACTGTCGATGAATATGATTGAAGCCGACATCAACAGTGTTCAGAAGAGTGATGCTGAGGATCGACGACCAGGACCGGTCCTATTGCATCAGCTTCAAGTAATAGGCGAGGAGGTTGAAAAAGGTCTCTCTGGTGGCGGGGATGCAAATGTGTCTGAGCTTGCTGCGGCAGTCTTTGACATGAAAAAGAAGCTCATAGAGGGAATGGACGCCCAAAAGGACCTGGACATAACCTTTTCCAATAAGGAGGAGATCCTTGATCAGGCCAATGAAATCACAGACAACGTCCTGATACGGCTTGTAAAAGATGAATACAAGGCCGGGAAAATTACGACCTCACGCTTGGCACAGATTCTGCGCAGGTTGATCCCTGATGCCGAGGAACTAAAGCGGGTACTTCCCAAGATCAAAGCGGCCCTGCTGGAGGAAGGCATGCCCTTGCCCGAGTATTTGAATCTGGTGGAAGAGCTTGGCAAGGAACTTCAAAGTGACGAGCTTGCCAAGATTCTTCAGGAAAGTTCCGAGGAAATAGGCATAGACGGCAAAGAGTTGATACAAGAGGTTAAAGAAAACCCTGTGGAAGCAGCAGAGCTGATCTGCCTGGCGGCTGAAATTCGAAAAGGAACCGGGGATGAAAAGGTGCTGACCGATCTCTTGGTGGATTATGTGGAACGCATGGGATCGAAATTGGGCCAGGATATTACCGCAGAAAATGGCGCGGAAGGTGAACAACACCTGCGTCAGGTCATTACCGGACTTGAAACTAATATTGTAAGCCGCTTGAGGGATATGAATGTTGTTAAAGACGATGTCCTGGAGGGCCTGGAAGAGAGGCTCAACAAACGCATGGATACTGTCTTTGACAAACTCAGAGATGATTGGATTCAATCTAAATCTATGACCCCTGAACAAAACAGGGCAAAGAATTTGAGCGTGCTGCAAATCCTGGAACAGAGTGTGGGCGAGAACGAAGAACTTGGCGAGATCCTGACAATAGTACGCTCCAAGGTCAAGTCAGAAGAAATTGACGAAAATGATTTCAAAGAGATCTATTCCGAGATAAACAAACAAAAGCAAATAAAGCGGGAGCAGGAAGCAAAAAAAAAGATGCCGCCAGGGGTTTTGAAATCTCAGGCCATTAAGTTTGTCATAAAAAAAGAAATATCCAGGGCCTCCCGTTATGACTTGCCATTCTCCGCCCTAGCCTTTTCCGTAATAAAGGCCAAACCGAAAACGGGGGATAGAGCCGATGCCATCACACAACAGGCCGTGATGGATGCAATTTTACATAGACTTGCCGATATCCTCAGGGAAGCGGATATCATCGGTCAGTTGGGAAAAAACAAAATGATTGGCCTTCTGCCCATGACAATGCAAAGCGATGCAAAACTGGCGCTTCGCCGGACTATGAGATTACTGCATGGTGATCCGATTGAAGTAGACGGAATTCCGTTAACCGTTAAAATCGCAGGTGTGTCAACCACCTTTGACGCTGAACGGATGACCGACGGAAGTGTATTTATGCAGGCCATGTCGAACGAACTTACGGAGATGGTTATAAGGGTCAAGAATATCCAGGAACTCTTCTAGGGGCTGTCCGAGAATGGCTATTTTCCCTCCCGCTAATAGCGGGACGTCAGACTCAAATTATAATCCTCGAAATACTTCAATGTATGGATGCCTGTCCCGCTGTATTTAAGCGGGGTGGTTATAATTTTCGCCTTCCTTGATCTTGGAAAAAATATCTCATTCTCAGGCAGC
>JAIVXD010000308.1:0-3697 GCA_048636195.1 Anaerolineales bacterium | reverse complement strand
GTTCAACGTTCAGGGTTAGGGACAGGGACAAAATTGAAGACCCGAAGTCCTCGTAAAAAATGCTGGTTTTGCCACATAATTGCCAAATACCATGTTCCAGATTTGTGGGGATGTGGAAGCGGTCGGTTTTCCCGTACAAAACGTTTACAAAATGACGTATGGTGATAAGAATGCAACCTTTGAACCTCTGAACCTTTGAACCCGTGAACGGTTACTAATAATGTTTTTGGAATGGCTCATCATATGATTTCCAGAGAGAACTTGTTGCAGAATTTCCGAGACGCTTATGGCCAAAGAAAAATTAGAATTCCATAATTTAGAGCAATATCTTTTATTAAAAAACGGCAACTACCTATATAAAGTCCCATTCCGTGACGGTTTTGCGGTTTTGAAGGTATATTATGGCTCTCGCAGTACCCTGCGCTATGTTACGGGCACCATTAGCAATTATTTTCAGGGGCAAACCTCCTTTATGCCCCAGGCGCGACTGGCCAACGAAAAAAAATGCCTGGATATTTGGCGCGATGCGGGCTTCCGGGTCTTCAAGACCTATGATGATGTGGAGGTCAGTGGTTTGCCTGAAGGAGGATATTTGCTTTTTGAATATCTTCCCGCCTTAAAGTTTAAAGACTATTTTGGCGATGAGTCTGTTCCCCTGGATGACCGAATGGCTACATACCGCCGTTTTCTCAAGGAATGGCACCGACGTCACGAGATAGCTGTTACCCGGCGAGAACCCGGTTTAATCCATGAAAACGGCGACATGAAACATGTTATGATCATTGACGATGGCTTTTTGTATTTTGATTTCGAAATGATTTTCCGTTCGCGGAAAAAAACACGGGTAGAGGAGTTTGTTTCCCGAGAAATCCTTGCCTACCTCAAATCATTGCGAAAGATTGTAGGCCCTGATTTATTTAAATTGTTTCTAAATGAAACCATTAAACATTACCCTGGTACCGAGTACCTGCAGAATACTTACACGGTAATGTTTGCCCATCCAAACCCGGTCACGCGCATGGCTCGTAAGCTTGACCGGAAGACTGCTCCGAGGGCAGCAAAGCCTCATTCAAAATATAATGTGTCACTTCAATTGAAAAGACTGCTCGATGGGCGATGTGGGTAACCGGGGAGGGAATAAAAAGACCTGCTTTCCGTTTGAAACTGCCTCAGTTTCATAACAAATATTCGGCATTCACGTTTTGCAATGCATGGAAGATATTTCCCTTTATCTTTCTGTTAGACCTGTAAAAAAGCTTGAGCATATTTTTGATTTCCTCTCTTTTTGAAGAACCAGCAGTTGGGCAATCCAAACTGATCTCAGGCCAATCCATTAACTGCGCGTAACGACGTATGAGATCCTCATCAACCAGATAAAAAGGCCTGATTACGGTTAATTTCCCCCCAAAAAGACCCTGGACCGGCACCATGGTGCTGATAGAGGCCCCATAAAAAACGTTTAAAAAAAAAGTTTCGATCAGATCATCCTTGTGGTGCCCAAAGGCTATTCGGTTGCATCCAATCTCTTCAGCCGTTTGAAATAACAGCTTTCTCCTCAAGCGTGAGCAGAGAAAGCAGGGGTTTTCACGGTTTTGTGGCCCATGGGCTTTTGGGCCAATATCGCTTTCAATGACTCTGAACTCAAAGCCATGCGCTAAAAAGAATGATGTCATCTGATCAGCCGAATTGGCGCCAAACCCTGGATCCACATGTACGGCTGTAATCCTGTAATCAATGGGTACGCGTTTAATCCGTTCCTTCAAGAGCCACAAAAGAGCAAGACTATCCTTGCCACCGGACACAGCCACCATCACGTGATCCCCATCCCTGATCATATCCCTGGTATGGATCGCTTTTCCAGTGAGGCGTTTTATTTCTTTGGCAACATAACTCACACTGATTCTCGTTCTCCAAACAACTTTGTCCCAATCCTTACAACATTGGCGCCTTCTTCAAGAGCCACTTTATAAGAATTAGACATGCCCATAGATAGATACTTCATCTCAACGCCGGGCAGACCCATCTCCTTGATCTCTTCAAAGAGTTTTTTAGTCTTTTGAAAGTAGGGCCTGGAATCTTCCGGGTCACCGGCGAAGGGCCCCATAGTCATGAGGCCCATAAGCTTAATATTATTCAGCTCCGACATATCCCTGGCCAGAGAAATGGCATCTTCCGGCATCACACCCGCTTTCTGAGATTCTTCACCGCTGTTAATCTCCATAAGAATCGGCATAACTTTGTCAATGTTTCCGCAGGCCCTGTCAATGGCCCTTGCAAGCTTTATGGAATCCACGGTCTCAATCAGATCAAAAACCTTAACCGCCTTCTTGGCCTTATTGCTTTGAAGATGCCCAATCATGTGCCATTTCACTTTTCCACCAACGACCTGAAAAGCCCTTTCAGCCTCCTGAACGTAATTTTCCCCTATAATCTCCAAACCGGCCTCAACGGCTTCCAGGATCTCCTGGGGAGTTCTCGTCTTGCCTGCTCCCACAAGGCTCACGCCCTCCGGCAGTTCCTCTAAAATCTTACTCACATTTTCTTTGATCATGGTTGATCTCCTTTTTTTCTCATGCTAAATTGATACTTCAATTCCGAAGATGTGTAAAGGATTCTGATATAGAACAGAAAGGATAAATGCCATGACACATGAAGACGCGGGACATTATGCCAAAAAGCACCCAGCCGAACGTAACGTGAAACCGGAGATTACCGAGGCTGTAAAACAGAGGGCTTCAGATGGGGCGATATCATGCGCGGCAGCCCATAAAATTGCAGTCGATCTGGGCGTACCGCCTGAGGAGATTGGTGTTGGAATAGATCTTCTTGAGCTGCGAATTGCCAAATGCCAGTTAGGGCTCTACGGATATCGACCGGAAAAGAAGGTTGTCAAACCGGCGGAAGCCGTATCAGAGGCACTGGAAGGGGCCATAAAGGAATCCCTTGTAGAGGGGCGGCTTACGTGCAAAGCTGCCTGGGATATAGCGAAAAAGCTTGGGATAGCCAAAATGGATGTTTCCTCAGCCTGTGAGGCCCTCAAAATCAAGATGATTTCTTGTCAATTGGGCGCTTTTTAACACAGTTGTGAAGAGGAAACCAAAAAAAAGCCACTATTCTCTGCCCGACCGCAAGTTCGGCATCATTTTGAGAATAGTGGCAAAAAATTTTCTGTGATTAACAACTACAGGAACTTCCGCACGCGGAGCCCATGTTCAGGCTGGAGGAAATATCAAATCCAGCGCCCATGTATGAATCAACATAATCCACCTTGACAGGCTTTACCCTTTCATACAACTCCTTTTCGATGATATAAGTAAGATCCCTGTCATCAAATACTTCATCTTTATCTCCAGGCTCATCCAGAGCCATGCCCAGCGAGGGCCCGGCTCAGCCGCCCTGGGAAAGGACTATCCGGATGCCCGGCACCTCTTCCTTGTCCTTTAAAAGTTCTTTTAACTTATCGCTTGCCTTTTCCGTTACATCAAACATTTCTGCCTCCTTATAGGTTTGTTTCCTTTATGCATTACATATACAATATGCACAAAAATCCGATTGTCAAATTAGTTTAGTATTAGTAAAGAGGCAGGATATAAGGAAAGGTTACAAGTGTAATTAGTGCCCTGCCGAAAACTGTTATTTTCCCCAATCTCTGCGTCAGGCTCAAATTATAATCCTCGAAATACTCAATGTATTCCTG
>JAIVXD010000307.1:0-3725 GCA_048636195.1 Anaerolineales bacterium | reverse complement strand
TTCTCCAGCGCCGGTAAAATATCAGATACCGCTGAGATTTTCTTATCCGTGATAAGGATATAGGGGTCTTCAATCACCGCTTCCATGCGCTCAGTATTAGTGACGAAATAGGGGCTAATATAGCCACGGTCAATCTGCATTCCCTCTACGTATTCCGTTTCATACCTCAAGCCTTTGGACTCCTCGACAGTGATAACCCCATCCTTGCCCACCTTCTCCATCACCTCAGCAATCAAATCGCCAATCTCCTTGTCTTTGGCAGTGATGGTGCCAACCTGAGCAATCTGCTCCTTATCCTTTACCTCAGTAGAGTTCTTTTTCATTTCCTCCCGCGATATGAAAATCATAATTTTGAAAATAATTTGCGAGTTTTAAAATTAACTCTATCCCCCTTCCAGAGTAAAGATGCCCTGTATATCCAATTTGAAAAACATCTTTCCTGCCTGGCCATATTTCAAGTTTTTGAAAATCTTTGATTTCATCAGCGCCATCATGTGCAACTATCACAGATACTGATTTTAAAGGATAGTTTTGAAAAAAAATTCTTTTCAATTTTTTAGAAATAACGACCAACTTTGCAAATTGATTTAATTTTATCAATCTTCTAAAAATCCAGTCTACCAATTTCAATTCCTCAAACATTGGGACATGTGCCTCAAAATAAGTTTTAAACCCCATTCTTGCTCCAAGGTATGCACCAAAAAGGTATCTAGTATATATTATATCGGGGCGCATTATTAATATTTTATTGGCCAAATCTGCTACATAAAAAATATATTTCCCCTTGACAAAGGGGATGACTATGGTATGGTTTATTATCTTTACAGTTCACGATAATGAACTGGGCTTAGCGCCAAAGAAGGATGTCTGATTGGCACTGGTCCTATTTTGGTATTCTGCTTTAAGACAGAAAGGAGAGTATTATGACAGTAGAAAAAGAAGGGCTATCAACGGCCGAGAGTCTGCGAAAGACCAGGACCTACGGTAAGTTTAGATGCCACAATCCTACATGCATGGAAAGGATCCAGCCGGAGAAGGGAAAAAAGACCGCCAAATGCCCGACATGCGGAATGGAATACCGGGTCCACTGGGTCAATCCCAACCTGCCCCGTATCAGAGGACCGGTATGGGACGTAAACAGAAAATTGGCAGAAGCAAAATTAAAAGAAATGGGGGTAAAATAATATGCCGTTAGACAGAAAGATAGCATATATTGATCTCACCACAGGTGATATCCAGACAAAACCGATCCCGCTTGATGTAAGGAAGAAATTTCTGGGCGGCAGGGGGCTGGATGCATATCTTCTTTATAATCATACAGAAAAGGGCTGTGACCCCTTAGGGCCTAAAAATACACTCATGATAAGCGGCGGTATCCTGACAGCCACATGTGCTTCAGCAACCGCGAGGACTCATGTCATGGCCAAATCCCCACTCACCGGGTTGCTCGGCAGTGCGAATATGGGAGGTTTTTTCGCCCCCGAGTTGGCCTGGGCAGGCTTTCATCACCTTGTCATCAAGGGCAAGGCCAAACATCCCATTTATATCTATATCCACAATGGTGAAATCGAGATCCGGGATGCCCGCGACATTTGGGGTAAATCCGTAACAGACTCACAGTGGGCAATCAGGGATGACCTGGGTGACCAGGAGGTCAAGAGTTGCGTTTGTGGTCCTGCGGGTGAAAATCTGGTCAGATTTGCCAATGTAATGACGGGAATCAAAAATTCCGGTGGCAGATCAGGGATGGGATGCGTTATGGGCTCCAAGAACCTTAAGGGCGTGGCGGTCCGCGGAACCATGGATATAAAAATAGCCCGACCAACTGAAGCCCTGGAATACAATAAGCGTTTCATCGACCAAATAGTCAGCGCCAAAGTAAATCAGACCCAGGGAGCCCTGGGAACACCTTTTATCTGGGGAGCTACTAATTCCTGGGGAGGCATCAGGTGCAGGAACTTTCAATATAACCAGTGCGAATATGCGGATGATATCGAGCCCGAGAGGATTGATGAGATTTGTGAGGAGACCATGGGGCCCTACCATATGACTGGTTGTTTCGGATGCCAGGTTCATTGCAGGGCACAGTATAAGATCCCGGAAGGCCCCTATAAGGGAGTATATGATGAAGGACCGGAATATACATCCCAGGGTGCGTTTGGTGGGGAAACGGACACACCCAGGGCTCTCACTGTCCTTGTGGGAAATCATCTGGTTGACAAGTTCGGAATGGATAACCTCGAAACAGGGAGCCTCATTTCCTGGGCCATGGAGCTTTACGAACTGGGCATTATCACAAGCAAAGAGACAGACGGACTGGATCTGAGATTTGGAAATGATGATGCTGTAATAGAAATGATCGAACGAATCTGTTACAGGAAGGGCTGGATAGGAGATACCCTTGCAGACGGAGGCATTGCAGCCTCGGAAAAGATCGGGAAAAATTCCTTTGATTACCTTATTCAGGTCAAAGGTATGAGCAATCTCCATTCAGATGAGAGGGCTACACCTGGATTGGCACTTAATTGTGCCACGGGATCAAGAGGCTCGGACCATTTGAGAAGCAGACCGGCCATTGACCTGTACCATCTGCCGGAAGAGGTCTTAAGGAAGATTTACGGTAATCCGGTTTCCTATGATGGCCCGTTAAGCTCTGAGCATACGGAATATATCGGTAAACCATGGCAGGTCTTCTGGCAGGAGAACTGTTACATGGGGGTAGATTGCCTTGGAATTTGCAAATATCATACAACTTTCCTGGGAGCGACTCTTCCTAATTTCGAGGATTGGTCAAAAGTGATTTATTACAATACCGGTCTTGAAATGACCCCTGAGGAAATATGGGAAGTAGCCAGACGATGTAACATGATTGAAAGACTCTTCAATCTAAGAGAAGGTTTGACAAGAGACGATCTCAAGAAAGGTGATATGTTGAACCATCGCTATTTTGATGAGCCATGCAGACGGGGAGCCATAGATGTCGTCGGTAAAAAGATAGACAAGAAAAAGTTTATTAAAATGATCGATGAATTCTACGAGCACAAAGGTCTTGATCAAAAGGGTGTTCCCAAACCGGAGACATTGAAAGTACTCGGCCTGGAGAATGAACCGTCCCATTTAGTATAATTCAATCTGAGAGGAGAAAGATAAATGGCTAAAACCCTATATATAGATTACCAGAAGTGCACAGGCTGCAGGCTCTGTGAGCTCGTTTGTGCAGTTTTCCATGATGGGATATCCAATCCTGCAAGAAGCCGAATAAAGGTGATGAAATGGGAGGCAGAGGGCCTTTATATTCCCATGTCCTGCCAGCAATGTCAGGATGCGCCCTGCATGAACGTTTGCCCGGTAAAGGCCATCTCCCGTGATGAGGAGCTGGGACTGGTATTTGTTGACTACGATGTCTGCATAGGCTGCCGCTCATGTGTTGGCGTATGCCCATTCGGCGCAATGAATTTTAATATCAAAGATAAGCAAGTCTTCAAGTGCGACCTCTGTGATGGCGATCCCCAGTGTGTCAGATTCTGTGAAGTAGGGGCCATAGATTTTCTTGAAATGGATGATGTGAGCATTTACAAGAAAAGAGATGCAGCGACAAGAGTTTCTGTTGCAGGAAAAGAGGCCGCGGCCTTACAGGCGGCCATGTAACAAATCACAGTAACTGGTTCAAAGTTCAATGGTTCACGCCTGCCCTGGCGCGACTTGAAATGCATTCTTGAAACGAT
>JAIVXD010000306.1:0-3730 GCA_048636195.1 Anaerolineales bacterium | reverse complement strand
GTGGGCTGAGACACAGGGAATGATGATAAAGTCGGCCCCGGCCTGTTCAAGAATTCGACCCCCCTGAACCATGATGTCTGTGGGCGATTCCCCTTCGCCCATTATGGCCGCGGTCCGGTCCGGAACCTTAGGGTTGGAGTCGATGACCACCCGAAGATGGTCCTGGTCATTTTGGGCCGGGGTGTTCTTGATAATTTTGCCGAAACAGTCCAGGGTTGCTTCCGGTCCCATGCCCCCTAAAATGCCAATCACTTTTTCGTTCATCATTATTTTATTCTATTTTAATCGAGAATCTGGCTCAAAAACTCTTTTAGTCGGTCGCTTTTAGGTTTTGTGAAGAATTCCTGATAGGTTCCTCGTTCAATAATCTTGCCAAAATCCATGAAGATAATCTCGTCAGCAACCTCCCGGGCAAAGCCCATCTCATGGGTGACGCAAAGCATGGTCATGCCTTCCTTAACGAGATCAATCATGACGTCGAGGACCTCTTTGATCATCTCCGGATCCAATGCAGATGTCGGTTCGTCGAACATCATGTACTTGGGTTCCATGGCCAGGGATCGAGCGATTGCCACTCGCTGTTGTTGGCCTCCGGAAAGGTTAGCCGGATAACTTTGAGCTTTTTCAGGAATACCGACCCGCTCTAACAACGCCATTGCCTTTTCCTCAGCCTCTTTTTTACTCAACTTGCGCACTTTTTTGGGTGCCAGACTGACATTTTGCAGGGCCGTCATGTGCGGGTATAGCTCGAATCGCTGGAAGACCATGCCGATATTTTCCCGCAGCTTATACATGTTTGTCTTTGGGTTATTCAGCGAGATATCATCGACAATGATTTCACCTTTCTGGTAAGGTTCCAGGCCGTTGATACAGCGAAGTAAGGTGCTCTTGCCGGAACCGCTGGGGCCACAGATAACCACGGTCTGACCACTTTCAATGGTCTCGTTAATGTCGGTCAAAACGTGAAAGTCGTCAAACCACTTGTTCATATTCTTGATTTCGATCATTGGACGTTGACCTTTCTGAATTTTTCTTCATAATGCCGGCTGATACGTGATCCGATGTAGCAAATAATCAAAAAGACGATGGCCACAAACCCGAACAATTCAATGGACCGGATCTCCATATTGTCTACGATGGAGGCCCGCCGAACGAATTCCGGCAACCCGATAACAAAAGCAAGGCTGGTATCTTGAAATGTAACGATAGTCTGGGTGATCAGACTGGGCAGCATCCGCTGAAAGGCAACGGGAACAGTAATATGGCGTGCCGTCTGAGCGTATGTCATGCCCGTCGAGTATGAGGCATTGACCATATCCTGGCTAATCGTCTGGTACCCGGCTCGAAAAATTTCGCCAAAATAGGTCGCCTCAAATACGATAAATGAAATAACCGCCGATGGAAAAGGGTCAATGGATCGCCCGACGAAGAGTGGCATGACGAAATAGACCCAGAATATAACTAAGATGAGCGGGATGTTTCGCAAAAAATTCACATAAAAGGTAATTGGATAGTAAATCCATTTATTCTTGGAAATTCTGGCCAAGCCCACCAGCATACCCAGGAAAATGCCGCCGGACACGGCAAAAGCAGCCAGTTTGAAGGTGACCAACAGCCCACCCAAAAGAAAGGGAAGATTACTCAAAGTCGCGTCAAACATATCCTATCTACCTACCAAACCTCTAATTTTGAACTTTTTCTCCAATATACTCATGAACTTAACTACAGTCATGCCCAAAAGGAGATAAATAAACATCGCCCCGGTAGTCGCTTCCAGGCCATGAAAGGTTTCGGCGTCAATCTGGTAACTCTGGAAGGTCAGTTCAGCCACGCCGATGGTCATGGCCACCGAGGAATTCTTGAAGATGGTTAAAAATTCAGTGGTGAGGGGAGGAATAGTCAGTCTCAGGGCATAAGGGATGATAACATAGCGATACATCTGGACCTGGGTCATCCCTGTGGAAAGCACCGCATGATACTGATCCAACCCGATGGAAGTGTAACCGGCCCGGACGTGTTCGGCAATCCTGGAGGCCGTATAGAGCCCCAGGCCAATAATGGCTACATAGAAGTTGAGAGAGGATACCTGGTTGATCTGGCGAGCCATTGTTTCGCCGAAAATCATCGGCCCGGCAAAAAACCAGAAAAAGAGCTGTACGATGAGTGGTATATTGCGGAAGACCTCAACGTACAGGGTGCTCACAAAACGCAGTGAGCGAAAAGGCATAACGCGCATAGTGCCAAGAATGATTCCCAGGGATAGAGCAATAATCCAGGCAGTTAGCCCGATGAAGATGGTCAGCCCCAATCCCTTTAGCAACATCATACCAAAGGGCTCTCGCCATAAGACACTCCAGTCGAATTCGTAGGCCAGTCCCATTTAGAGCCTTCCTAATTAAGATTGACGGTATCGCAAAAAATCAAAATTCACAGCATTATTCAAGTTGTCTCAACCATAACCCACTTAAATAATTCGTAATCCCTAAATACCTAAATGCCTAAATCCATGTGAAAAGGACTTTTCACATGGGCATCAAGATTTGTTATTAAGTCAAAGGGGGCGTGTGAGCCCCCTTCTCCTTTGTCTTTTTCCTCTTAAGGCTGCTAAGCCCTTGTTACTTCTTCCACCAACCTTCTTCTATGGGGTAGACTATCATTTGGAGGTAGTCCTTATAGGCCTGAGACATCTTAAGCGGGACCAGACCCTTTGGACCCATCCATTTTTCGTAAAACTCATAAAACTTACCTGTCTTGATCGACCACAGGATGGTGTTATTGACGAAGTCGCGGAAGTCAGAGTTCCCTTCACGCATGATGTAGGCATAGGGCTCGTAGGCGATAGCAAAATCCACGGTCATCCATTTCTCAGGGTCCTTGGCCTTCATGCGAATGCCTTCAAGGAGGCTTCGATCCGTTGAGTAAGCGTCAACTTTTCCTGTGTTAAGGGCCAGCATACCCTGGGGATGTGTTTCGACTACTACAATGTCTTTGGGCTTAAACTCGCCGGCCTTTACCCTTGCCTGAATAGCCATGAGGTTGGTTGTGGCCCGTGCTGCCCCAACCCGTTTTCCATCAAGATCTTTAAGTGTCTTGATCCCGGAGTCCTTTGCGACCAGGAAGGTTGTTTCGGAAAAAAAGAAGATCAGGCTGAAATCGACCGGTGCTTCCCTTTTGGCAGTATAGGTTGTTGAACCAGTCTCAACATCAATAGTTCCATTGATAACCATAGGGATTCGGGTCTTTGGAGTAACTGTAAAGGGTTTGATCTGTATCTTTTTGCCAAAGCGATTGCTCAAATGCCCGGCTAATAGATTGGCCATATCAACAGAAAAGCCGACGTGTTTTCCAACTTTTGGGTCCATGAAGGCGAATGGAATCGAGCCTTCCCTGAAGCCGACCTTCAAAATGCCTGTCTTCTCAATACGGTCCATTGTTTCGTCAGCCATGGCCGGTACGGCCAGGAGACTCATTGCCATAATGACTGCCACCCCGATACCTAATAACTTTTTCATCACATCCTCCTTTGTTATTTTGTTAAAAGCAAAGCCAACCGCCTACAAGCAGTATGGCACACCATGAATCCTCTATTATTATTGAGAAACCTCGATAATACAGACCTCGTTAAGTGGTTAAGTAGTTGAGTGGTTAAGTAGTTGTTCTCGTTTGTTTTTGTACAGTTTGCATTAAAATTGGACACTCGTAGAATTCAGGAATTTAGGAATTGAAATAT
>JAIVXD010000305.1:0-3745 GCA_048636195.1 Anaerolineales bacterium | reverse complement strand
TGGGTTTCCACCGGAATCAAAACCGTAGGTATTGTCCGGAAAAAGTGATTGTAAGGATTTTTCGGAAAGCACGTTATCAGGGGATGAATAGGCCCCTTTCATCTCATTAAAGACAACGCCCTTGTAAGAAAGAGGGCTATCCGAGTTTTCCAGTTCATAGTGCCAGCCCTCCTGCTGAAAGACAAAGGGGGTCAGACGCGGGTAGAACACCGCATCGAGGTATACGTCAATAAGATTGTAAAAGTCCTGAAGATTCTGACTGGCCACAGGGTAGCAGGTCTTGTCGGGGTATGTGAAGGCGTTTAAGAAAGTTTGAAGAGATCCTTTCAAGAGCTCCACAAAGGGTTCTTTCACCGGATATTTTCGTGAACCGCACAGAACAGAGTGCTCTAAGATGTGGGCAATTCCCGTTGAATCCGATGGGGGCGTGCGGAAAGTTATGCCAAAGACCTTGTTCTCATCTTCATTTGAAAGGGACAAAAGCTCCGCACCGGTTTTTGCGTGACGGTAAAACCTGGCGTGGGTTTTCAATTCACGGATAGACTGCTCCCTTTGCAGTTGAAAACCATGGATGATTGTCATTTTTTCCTCCTACGAAATGTAATATGGTATGATTTGTCTGGCTGTATAGCAAGTGCCTTTTTTTTCATCGGTGTCTTAGATATTGGGTAGTTTTTCCTTGACATACTATATGTTGTGGGTGAAAATAGAATTTCGTGCATTTTCAATACGCAGGTATTGAATCTCTAAGACACAGAACTTATGGTCCATTGGTGTTAGTCTCTTTTTATGGAGACTGTAATCATTAGAGAAATAAAGTCAAATAAAGAGTAACTTGGGGGGTTTTACAAAAGCATGATTGAGGAACAAAAAGGAAAAATTCTGGTTACAGAAGAAGGGAGCTTCGATCTGACTGCCTATAGATGGGATGATCATAGGTTTTCGGATCTCTTGCTCAGAGATAACAGCATCGATGCCGACCAGGCCATGGACATCAGCCGGTTCTTACGCAAAGAGATCGCCAGACTCGAGGCCCACACCATCACCATGCCGGTTATCGAGAAAATTGTTGAGGCCAAGTTGCTGGAATATGGCCTTACTAAACCATTACCTTTTCATCTGGATAGGTCCATTTTCATAAAAAAAGGCCCGGTTCTTTCCGAAAACGCCACAAGGGTCCTGGAAAGGAGATACCTGAAGAAAGACCGCAAGGGCAAGGTTATCGAAACCCCCGAACAGATGTTCAGAAGGGTGGCCCATCATATCGCGAGGGCGGAAAAAAAGTATGGAGATGAAGACCATGTGAAGAAAATGGAGGGGATATTTTACACCCTGATGGCTGAGGGCAAATATTTGCCAAACTCCCCTACCCTTATGAACGCTGGGCGCAGACTGGGTCAATTGGCAGCCTGCTTTGTGCTGCCTGTTGAGGATAGTATGGAGGGGATTTTTGATGCCTTAAAGAACGCCGCGCTTATCCACAAATCCGGGGGTGGAACCGGATTCTCCTTCTCACGTCTAAGGCCGAAAGAAAGCAGGGTGGGGACAACGGGTGGTGTGGCCTCGGGGCCTGTCTCTTTTATGAAGATCTTCAACACAGCCACCGAGCAGGTCAAACAGGGAGGCACTCGCCGTGGGGCCAACATGGCCATCCTGAGAGTGGACCACCCGGACATCATGGAGTTTATCTACAGCAAAAAGATTAACAAGGAATTGAATAACTTCAATATCTCTGTCGCCGTAACAGACAGTTTTATGGAAGCGGTGGAGCAGAAAGGCAATTATGATCTGATAGATCCCAGGGATAATAAAAAGGTTGGAGAACTGAATGCCGCCGAAGTCTATCAGGCCCTGGTAAAACAGGCGTGGGAAAATGGGGACCCCGGCATTATCTTTTTGGACAGGATTAACAGAGACAATCCGACTCCGGAATTGGGTGAAATCGAAAGCACGAATCCATGTGGTGAGCAACCGCTGCTTCCCCTCGAGGCATGTAATCTTGGATCCATTAACCTGGCCAAGTTTGTGATTGAAAATGATGAAGAACCTGCCATCGATTACGAAAGTTTAAAGGAGGTCGTATGGTGGACTGTCCGGTCTCTCGACGACACGATAGATATGTCCAAATACCCTCTTCCGGAAATTGAAAAAATGGTGAGAGGAAATCGCAAAATTGGCCTGGGCGTCATGGGATTCGCAGATATGCTGTATCAACTGAAAGTGCCTTACAACTCAGAAAGGGCGCTTGAGATAGCCGAGAAGGTGATGGGATTCATCCAGGAAGAATCCTATGGGGCATCCAAATATCTGGCTGATGAAAGAGGTGTTTTTGAAAATTTCGACAAAAGCGTTTTTAAAAACCATGAAGGCTGTACTTATAGAAATGCTACCACAACCACAATAGCGCCTACCGGTACTTTGAGTATTATTGCAGGCTGTTCCAGCGGTATCGAGCCATTATTTGCTCTCAGCTTTGTCAGGCACGTTATGGACAATGATGAACTTCTGGAGGTGAACCCATACTTCGAAAGTGTGGCCAGGGAAAGGGGCTTCTATAGCCGAGAACTTATAGATACCATTGCCCGGAAGGGGACTATAAGGGACTTAGAGGAAATACCTGAGGATGTGAGAGAGGTATTTGTGACGGCCCACGATGTGTCTTCAGAATGGCACATTCGTATGCAGGCCGCCTTTCAGAAGTTTACAGACAATGCTGTTTCAAAAACGGTCAATCTCCCCAGGGATGCCACGGCTGAAGACGTGTTGAAGGTTTATAACCTGGCCAATGAATTGAGCTGTAAAGGCGTCACCATTTACAGGGATGGGAGCAAAGAGAATCAGGTGCTTTCCCTTGCGGCCCAGGACAAGACACAAGAGGCATTCATGACGGCTGTCAAAGAGCGGCCCGAGACCCTTGAAGGCTTTACCACCAAGATGACCACCGGTTATGGGAACCTGTATGTGACTGTGACCGAATATGAAAACCGGCCCTTTGAGGTTTTCGCGACCATTGGCAAGTCGGGAAGGTCCACGACCGCCAAGACAGAGGCTATTGGCCGCCTTGTTTCTCTCGCCCTCAGATCGGGAGTGAGGGTGGAAAAAATTGTTGGGCAGTTAAAGGGCATTGGTGGCGAGTATCCCGTGTTTCAAAAAGATGGACTGATTCTGTCCATCCCGGATGCCATAAGCCGTGTCCTTGAGAGAAGATATCTTGATGATGATTCTTATAAAAAACGTCGTAAATATGGAAACAGCCTTGCAGGAGAAACCTGTCCGGAATGCGGGCAGACCATTAGTTTTGAAGAAGGATGCATGACCTGTCACTTCTGCGGCTATACCAAGTGTGGGTAAGTCATAAAGTTATCCCTCCAGGAAGCACCCATAACAAAAAAAGCCAGGTCCAATGGACCTGGCTTTGCTTTTTCCCCTAAAAAACGGTAAGCAGTAAGGAGTATGCAGTAAGCACCGTTCAGATTCCCAGCTCTCCGCTACTTACTATCTTCTCCCTACTACCTACTGAATTAATGGCTGGGGGACGAGGATTCGAACCTCAGCTACGATTAAAAAATAGCAAGAATTTAAGCATATTGCAAACGCAACATTTTCATGGTGTTCAAGAGGTGTTCATAGAAAGTCCACTTGGGACCTGAACTTGTATTGTATATCATAAAATCAATAAAAGGTGTTAGAGGAAAAGTTGAAAGCGCTCCCCCGAAGCACCTCCGATCGGCTCTGGGGCAGATTG
>JAIVXD010000304.1:0-3746 GCA_048636195.1 Anaerolineales bacterium | reverse complement strand
TGCCTACTTTCTACTCCCTACTGCCTACTTCCTACTGCATACTGCTTATTGCTCGCTGCCTACTTCACACATTAACCTTACGTATGTGCAGATCAGTCTTTATGCGCTGTTCCCTTCCATCCTCATATGTGATGGTTGTATCCATATGGACTATATCGACATCCACGTAAAGAGCATCCACGATGTCTTTGTATCTTTTTTCCACAAACGCCCGTCTCAATTTAGACGTCCTTGTCAGTTCCTCGTCATCCGCATCAAACACCTTGTAGAGATTTACAAACTTATGAATCTTTGCGGGGCCCGGGAGGTCTTTGTTGGCCTCTTCGATCTGTTTCTGAATCAGGTCATAGACTTCAGTCTTTTGGGACAGTTCAGGGTAACTGGTATAATTAAGCTTTTTATCGTCTGCCCACTTCCCCACCACAGCGTAATCAATACACATAACGGTTGTGACATATTCCCTGCTATCCCCGATCACCCAGGACTCCTGGACAAAGGGGCTGAATTTCAGACGAGTTTCAAGGTATTGGGGGGCAAAGGGCCTTCCGTCGTTCAGGGTCATCACGTCCTTGGTGCGGTCAAACACCACGAGGTGCCCGTCTTCGTCTATGAATCCCTTGTCCCCGGAATAGAGCCACCCGTCCACCAGGGTCTTCCTGGTGGCCTCCTCGTTCTTATAGTACCCCTGAAACACGGAAGGACTCTTGGATATAATTTCACCTTCTTCAGTGATCTTGACCTCGGTTTCCGGGATTGCGGTCCCAACGGTATCAAATTTTACATCCCCGTCCCTGTGAACGATGGAGATACCTCCAATCTCGGTCTGGCCATATATCTGTTTCAGGTTGACGCCGAGGGCGTGGAAAAACCGGAAATGGTCGGGCCCCATGGCAGCGCCACCCGTGTAACAGTACCTGAGTCGCGACATGCCGAGATGATCTTTCAGTTTTTTCTGCATGGTTATGTAGGCCAGCCAGTTCAGGAATTTCCAGTGCAAGGGCACGGGCTGCTTCTCGAACTTAAGATTCGCTACCTTATAGCCCACCTTGGTGGCAAAATTGTAAATCATTCTTTTTATCCAGGTAGCGTCCATATGCTTCACCTGTACCTGGCGGGTCATTCCCTCATAAAGCCTGGGAGGCGCAAACATCACATGGGGGCCGACCTCCCTGATATTTTGCTGGGCTGTATCAGGTTCTTCCGGAAAGTTCAGGGTATAACCCACCTGGAGACCACAGGATATGGACATCATCTGCTCCCCGATCCAGGCAAATGGGAGATAAGAAACAAAATCATCTGTATCATAACAGGGATCAACGGCCATGAGATTCTTTCCCATGGTCAGCATATTCCAGTGGGAGAGCAGTGCGCCCTTGGGAAGGGCAGTGGTCCCGGAGGTGTAAAAGAGCAGACATATATCATCGCCGTGCCCTTCATTGATTGTCTTCTCAAAAAGATCCGGCTCTTTCTGATCCAGTTCCTTACCAAGTTCCTGTACTTTCTTTATGCTGATGAGAAAATCCTGATGGTAGTTCCGCATACCCTTGGGATCATCCCATATAATCCATTTCAATTTGGGACATTCGTCCTTAATGGATAATGCCTTGTCCACTTCTTCCTGGGTTTCACCAACAAAAAAAGCAGTATCTGAATGGTCAATAATGTATTTGACCTCATCCATCATACAGTCCTGGAACAACCACACCCCAATAGCACCGGCACACATAGCAGCGATCTCCGCCCAGAGGCCCTCTGGCCGGTTATCACCGATCATGGACACCTTGTCCCCTTTTTTTAGACCGAGGCTCACCATGCCCAGTGACAGGTATTTGACATTGTCATAGTAATCCTGCCATGTGAAAGGGATCCAGATGCCAAATTCCTTTTCCCTCATGGCCACTTTGTTCTTGCCGTACCGCTTGCACTGGCTGAAAAACAGCTTGGGGATCGTGAGGTCCTTAGTGACTTCTATCCCAGATCCGTTCATGGTTATCCTCTACCTCCTTGTGGAATACAAATCCTCTTCACCGAGATATGCCTTTACCACCTCCGGGTTGGCCTGGACCTCTTCTGGTGGCCCATCCATAATCTGATTACCGAAGTTCAACACATTCACACGATGAGAAATATCCATGACCACACCCATATCATGTTCCACCAGTACACAGGTGACTTTCCAGCGTTTCTCCTCGTTGATATCAAGGATGAAACGGGCCATGTCTTCAACCTCTTCCAGGTTCAACCCGGCCAGCGGTTCATCAAGCAACAGTAGTTCGGGATTGAGGGCCAGGGCCCTCCCCAGTTCGACACGTTTCTGTAAACCATACGGGAGCATATGCGCTGTCTTATCCCGGATGCTTTCTATCTCGAGGAGATCAATAATCTCCTCCTCTATAAATTTTCTGGACTCGGTCTCTTCCTGCCTGGTCTTGCCCACGTATATGGAGCCGCTCACAATACCGCTCTTCAGATGGATATGCCGGCCAAGGCGGATATTATCCAGGACCGACATTCCTCCAAAAAGTTCCAGTTTCTGGAAGGTCCTGGAGATTCCCAGCTCAGCCCGCCTGTATGGCCTTATGTTATTAATCCTCTGGCCCTTAAAGTAGATGCTGCCTTTCTGAGGTTTATAAAGCCCGTTGATACAGTTCATCATTACTGTTTTGCCCGCTCCATTTGGACCAATGATCGAGTGGATCTCGCCCTTTTTTACCTCCAGGCTTATGCCTGCCAGGGCGGCCACCTTACCAAATGACATGTGGACGTCTTCAAGCTTTAAGATGGTATCGCCTTCCTTGAGCTCCCCAACCTGAACCATGCTTGCTGGCCTCCGTTCTGTTCTAAATTGTGATTTGCCTAAAATGCTTTTTTTAGATAGGAAAAAATCTGGTTGGCTGAAACTGGTAGCCCCGCACCCCTAATGCGCTTCTACATTTACCCGCTCGTTCAGTTTTTGTCAACCAGAAATTCTAATTTTTGATTTTGGATAGTTTTTTGTAACATCTCAAAAAGTTCGGGTGGAGTTTATCCGTAAGGATTTTATAAAAGGCTTACGCCTAAACTCCGAAAGGGAATACAGCCATTGTCATTCGCTCAACGCATTAATCCGGTTGTGAACACCCGAACTTACTGAGATGTTACAGCTTTTTTACCTAAAAAAAACTGGTTTTTATCTGAGGAATGAGGTTAGTATGACATTGATTTAAAAAGTAATCATCCGTCATACCGGCAATAAAATCGCGCACTATCCCTGCTAACGGTGTTCTTTCTCTGTATTCTGGCGATATGCCGTCAAGGAACTTTCTGTAGATATCAGATTCCTCATTACCCGTTTCAAGGTCCTGGAAGTATTTTTCAAACAGCAATTCAAACATCAGCCGGATTTTTGATGTCTGTTCCTTGACTCTATAATTCTTGTAAATACGCTCTTCATTGAATTTCTTAAGCCTTCTGAGGGCCTCCCCAACTTGATTGCTGAAACTGACATAGGGTTTCTCCAGGCTGTTCGTAATAAGGTCTTCCACGAGACCGTAAACAATGGTTCCGTTGGTATTGCCCAAAATCTGTGTGCAATCTTTGGGTATGTCTCGCCGGTTTATCAGACCGAGCCTTATGGCATCTTCGATATCACGGCCTATATAGCTTACAGTATCAGCCATCCTCACCACACACCCTTCTAAGGTCATGGGCCAGATATCCATGGACAGGTTCTCTTTCTTTTGATTCATTTCGTCATACAAGGTTTC
>JAIVXD010000303.1:0-3788 GCA_048636195.1 Anaerolineales bacterium | reverse complement strand
GTGATTGCCACAATTGGCGTTTCTGCTTCAATTGAACTTCTGATGTGTCTAGCGACCGCATTGCCGTCCATTTCGGGCATGCGAATGTCGGTGATTACCAGATCAAATTTACATGTGCTGTTGAATAATTTGATTCCCTCTTTTCCGTTGGGAGCGTATTGCACCTGATACTCCTGATCCGATAAAACTTGGCTCAGAATCATGCCTATGTGATCATCGTCATCAATAATAAGAATTGAATTCATATATTACCTATGGTCTGGATGCTTCTAACATCTCAAAGCTTCTGTCTTAGAACCCTCCTTGTTCGCCCATCCCTAATGATTTCTCACACCAGAAACTTCGCGGCCTGGACGCCCAGGACTGAAGGGTTTATGCTCTTTTTAGTATTTCGTTTGTAAAGACCCGTCCGGGGGTCCTTTTCGGCCAAGTTCACGACCTTGTCTTTTTTGAATCCACCTTGCCCGTCATCTTTCAACAATACGACCTTTGGCCGGGCCTTGTCGCCGTTTTCAGGAGAATCCATCACGAGGCCCATCTCCCCTGTATCGAGGTATAAAAACGTACCGATTGGATAGACGCCAAGAATGTTGATAAAGACTTTCAACAAAATCGGATCAAAATCCTTACCTGATCCTTCCAGCATCATACTCAAAGCATGATCGGGGCTAAATGCACGAGAGCGATAGATCCGGGGGGATGTGAGGGCATCAAACACGTCTGCTATGGTCAAAATCCTTCCGAACAGACTTATACTCTTTTTGCTTTTAAGTTTAGGATACCCTGAAAGATCGTATTTCAAATGATGCTCGAAGGGTGGCAACACAATTTTGGCTTTGAGATCACGGGAAGCACGCAGTTTAATAATTTGGCTCACGCTTTTGATTGGATGCCTTTTCATTTCCTGGAACTCCTGGTGACTCAACTTGCCAGGCTTATTGAGGATTTCTCGAGATATCTCTACTTTTCCTAAGTCATGGACCAGTCCGCAGACCCCAAGCCTTGTCAAAGATACCCGGGAAACGCCAATCCTTTTGCCGATACACAACGACAGTATTGCCACATTCACCGAATGTGTATACGTATAGTCATCATAATCCCTTATAGTGCTCATTCCGAGAAGCACAGACTCATCTTCCGTGAGAAGGTCTATCATATTTTGGGTTATGCGCTTGAGCTTGCGAATCCCCGGCCGGCGCTGTGAGATAATCTTTTCAGATACCTCCTTAAGCGAACTTAATGCATAAGAGTAGGTCCTCCGTGCCATTTCCCGTCGCTCAAGATTTCGTTGCTCGGAGACGACCCGCGGATCTTGAACAATTTCTACCCACAAAAAAGACGTCTCATCCAACTGCTGATCGAGCCATTTCATTGGCTCAGACCGCTTTTCAGCTAAGTTTAAAAGTCGCACGAAACTCAGAATCTCTTCAAAAGAGCAGTCCTTGACAGGACGGTGGAAGCGCAGTCCTTGAAGATTTCGTTGTTCGAAGTAACGCAGCATTTCTTGAATCAAGTTGACATTTTCTCGGCGATACAAGAGTTTTTCGTCCTCCAGGAGAAACCTTCCCCGTGAGACCTTGATTGTCAGGTACTCCTCATCCACCCACAAGGCTGCCATGCTATTGACAAAGTCTTTGGCACACTCGATAAGGAGGTGGTTGTTGTCCTGATGGATTTTGACTGTCTGGATCAACCGATAGAACGCCCTGAGAAATACTTCCCCCTGTAAGTTGCTTTTCTGAGAATCTGCACCTTGGTGCCGGGTTTTATCGGTCATTTAATTGACCTCCAAGGCTTTGCGGTAGGCAATTCTGACGCTGGGGAACAGGCTTCGAGAAGCTTTGTGTAACAGCTCTATGGCCTCCTCTGTCCCGAGTGAGACCAAAGCTACGACTGCTCCTTTTCGATGTACAGATCGGCCGAAGTCGAGAATCCATTTCCGATTGAAGAGTAACGACCGCAAAAACGGAATGGAGTCGGAGGATCCGCACCGGCCGAGTGCTCTGTAGCAGGCCATGAGATGTTGATGGTCTGTAATCTTGAATCGTGCTTGCTCAAGATAGTCCAGCAGAAGCGCTTCCACTGAACGGTTCTTTTCTCGTCCTAATTGATCCAGTATCAGTCTGCGAACGGATTGGCTGGGATCCTCAATCAAAGGAAAAAGGTGTTTGATGAAATGCTGCCCCCGGGCGAACAACTCTATTACTGCCTGCTTGCGGACTTTTTCGGAAGAATGGTGAGTCATTCTAAGAAGTAGCTGAGTGGATTTTTCATCTTTGAGGTATCCAAGCACGCGGACGAGCTTCTGCACCATGAATTCCTCGGGGGAATCGAGCAATTGCTCAAGGGGGCTGGGATCCCTTTTCGCCATGATCGCGATGACCTGCATGAGCTGTCTTTGTACAGAAGGGGAACGTAATTGACTTAGCATGGGACCGAGAGCCAGCGTGGCCTCTGAGGGAAGAAGAACCAGAAACTTTCTCAAAAGGCTTATTCTATCTGAGTCCAGAGCATCCAGGGTTGGCAAAACTCGTGAAAGCGCACCCAGAACCTGGGGGCTCGATATCCTTTTGAAGAACCGATACAAAACTGGAAGTGCCCAAGGCCTTTGGGAAGCGTAAGTCTTGATCACCCTGTGCAGTTTTACAAGGAACTTATAAGCGAATCCGAAATCACCTTGTGCAAGGGTATCCTGAAATTCCCCTTCCAGAAACTCAAGAACCTCCATGAGGTCTTTTTCGTTCCTTTGATCATTAAGCAGGACCAGCACCATGTCTAACAGGTCTTGTGCAGTGTCCCGCCGCTCATCTTCAAGAATCATTTCCCGAAGTTTCTCGGCCTCCTCAGGGGTCAGTTTCCACAGAGAAGTTTCCACATTCTCAGGGGCGATGTTTAGTGAGTTTTCTTGTTTCTCTTCATATTCATCAACGCTGCCATGTTCAACTTTACCGACATTTAGGGAAGACAGATCAAATAGAGGTTCAGAGTCCCAGTAAATATCTGCAGCCTTGTAATGTATGTTTGGAAAACCGGCTTCCCACAGGGCCGTGACAAAGTCTCCCTCAGCCCCATCCTGTGAGCTCTTATACTTGTGCATGATCTTGAGAAACTCCTGGATCTCTTGTGGGTCCAGCCCTGTCTCAAACTCCAGCCACTGGATGCCATCGCGGAAAAGGAGGAAGGCCAGACTATCTCCCCCCTCCGCATCCTGATGAACAACCTGGCTTTTGAAAAGGAGCCGGTCTTTTTCCACGTCGAGTCGTAGGCTATGATAGCTATTCAGGAAATCTTGCAGGCGGGAATGGACGATCGCAATAGATTTTTTGCAAATGGCATGGCTCTGAGGGTATAGACCATAGTTTTTCAAAGCTATCAGAAAAGAAACAATTGCCTCTTTGGCGGCTTGCGCTTCCCCATGCAGGGCATCCTTTTTTCCTGTCAGGTTTCTCATCGATAAGGTGATCCTTCTTTTGGTTCTCTTTAGTGTCTGAACGAAAACTAGGGATTTTTTCCAAGATCAAGGAAGGTGAAAATTATAACCACAGGAATACAGTGAGTATTTCGAGGATTATAATTTGAGCCTGTTGACAAATCCCGCTCATCGGGGACGCAGAGATTGGGAAAAATAACAGTTTTCGGTCGGGCACTAGTTCGCTTCGCTCATCCCCGCTGGAACAGCGGCTCTCCTGGAAGGGGTAGCTTAAAATGGGGACAATTTTGAAATTATCAGGTCCGAAACCTCTATTCAAGTGAAAAACAAAAGCCAGATGGATTGAGGCAGCACCTAA
>JAIVXD010000302.1:0-3813 GCA_048636195.1 Anaerolineales bacterium | reverse complement strand
AAAATGTTTTCCAAAACGGTCAGTTATTTTCTTTTTTCCCAACATCTATAACTTGGCAATGTACCAGTCCGGGCATTCCAACTGCTTCCCCCTTTTGCAAAGGGGGATTGAGGCCTGCCCTCCCCGTCCCGAGACCGGGACGGGATCGGGAGGCGCGACTTGGTGGTCATATGTCGTAACCAGACGAAGCCGTTATACTCGATCAGCCTCTCTCAAAACGTATCAAGGCCAGGTCTGGGCCAGGGGGGATTTTTCTGATATAGCCCGGACTTTTTGAGAACTTACATCGAATCAAGGTATAGGTTCACCTCTTACCGATAGATTGTTGGGCCACTGTTTTTGAAAGAATGGCTGAAAACACCGAATCTTGCGCAGGTTAAAAGCGGAGGGAATTTATTGTGAATAAAGACATTTTGGTTATTGGAGCAGGCATTGCCGGGATGCAGGCATCCCTGGACCTTGCCGATATGGGCTTTAAGGTCCACCTGGTGGAAAAGTTGCCCAGCATCGGCGGCAAGATGGCCCAGTTGGATAAGACCTTTCCCACTAATGACTGTGCCATCTGAATTCTCTCGCCAAAGATGCTGGATGTCGGTCGACATCCCAACATTGAGCTTCTCGCTTATAGCGAGGTCGAGAAGGTAGAAGGCCAGGCCGCAGATTTCAGGGTCACTGTTCGCAGGAAGGCACGCTACGTTGAGGAAGACAAGTGCACGGGCTGTGGCGCCTGCGCTGAAAAGTGCCCCACGGATGTTCCGGACGCCTTTAACGAAGGGCTGGGAACGCGCAAGGCAATTTATAACTACTTTGCCCAGGGCATACCCTCCACCCATACCATTGATGCAGACTATTGCCGCCAGTTAAACGGAAAAAAATGCGGCATCTGCGAAAAGACCTGCCAGGCTGACGCAATCAATTTTGACCAGGAAGACAGGACCATCCAATTAGATGTGGGAGCCATTATCGTAGCCGCTGGCTACGACGTCTTTGATCCTTCACTGATTCCGGAATATCGGTACAAGGAAATTTCCAATGTGGTCACCGCCATTGAGTTCGAGAGGCTCTTGAGTGCCAGCGGGCCCACCGTCGGGCATCTGGACAGGCCATCGGACCGCGCTGTTCAGGCTGAGATTGCAGAGCTTGAGAAAAGGGCAAAGAAATCACAACGGGCCCTCGATAAGTTCGAAAAGAAATATGAAGAGGGATCCGGTGAATTCTATGGGAATTATAAGGCCGGACAATATAAAGACGACGAAGATTACAAGAAATGGGCCGACAAGTATACGGGTCATCTGGCCATTGTTGAAACTCTCAATACCTTAAAAAAGAAGGCCGAGACCTTTGCAGTGGCGAAAAGACTTGCCTTTATCCAGTGTGTCGGCTCCAGGGATTTTCGGTTCTATCCGTTCTGCTCTGGTTATTGCTGTATGCACTCTATCAAGGAGGCTATTATTGCCCACGAACACGAACCGGAGACCCAATCCACCATCTTTGGTATGGATATCCGAGCAGTGGGCAAAGGATTTGAAGAATACAAAGTGCGGGGCGGCAATAAGTCAGAAATCAGCTATATGCGTGGACGAGTAGCAGAAATCACTGAAGGATCTGACAATAACCCGATTGTGACCTATGAAAATACCCTTGAGAGGAAAGTCGAAAGCCAGGAATTCGACATGGTGATCCTGGCCACAGCATGTGCGCCCACTAAAGCAGTATTTGAGTTGGCAAAGATACTCGGGATCGAACTGGATAAATACAACTTCGTAAAAACCAGCCCTCAATCTCCTGTTGATACATCTGTCCCTGGTATTTTCGTCTGCGGCTGCGCAGGATCACCCATGGATGTTCCGGAATCTGTGGCCCAGGCCTCAAGCGCGGCTGGGCGTGCCGCTGAAATGGTCTTTCAATCTCAATCAGAAAAGGAGAAAGCCGTTGCCTGACATGAAAGATGAAGACATCAGAATAGGAGTATTCATCTGCCATTGCGGGTCCAATATTGCAGGGTACCTGGATATGGAAGAACTCTCCGAATATGCGGAAAAACTGCCACACGTGACTTTGGTACAGAGGAACCTCTATTCCTGTTCAGAGGCCGGCATTAGTGAGATTAAAAAAGGCATCATGGAGCACGATCTTAATCGCGTGATAGTCGCTTCCTGCACACCGAGGACCCATGAACCCCTCTTTCGGAGTTCCTGTGCTGAGGCAGGGTTGAACCCTTTCCTCTTTGAAATGGTCAACATCCGGGATCAGTGTTCCTGGGTGCATATGCAGGAGCGGGAGGACGGCACCAACAAGGCCAAAGATCAGATCCGTATGGGTGTGGCCAAGGCCGCCCTGCTGGAACCCCAAGAGCCCATTATGTCCGATGTTCAAATCAGGGCTCTGATTATAGGGGGAGGGATAAGCGGGATGACGGCAGCGCTTTCCCTTGCAAATCGCGGATATGAAGTAGTTCTTGTTGAAAAGGAAAATAAGCTTGGCGGAATGCTAAACCGGGTGAACAAATTGGGCCCCACTATGACGGATGCAAGCGACCTGGTTGATGGAAAAATCCTGGAAGTGACTGAGCATCCCCACATCACTCTTTTTACCAGTGCAAAAGTCAATGCTGCCCAAGGCTTCATCGGCAAATACCAGATTGATATCGAAACGGAATCAGGTATCAAGAAAATTGACTTCGGCGTTATTCTTATAGCCACAGGCGCAAGTGTTTATACGCCTGAAGGTCTTTACGGTTACGATGGACAGAGGATCATAACCCAGCTTGAGATGGAAAGACTCCTCAAAAAAGGGTTAGATCCGGGTATCAAAAATATAGTTATGATACAGTGCGTGGGAAGCCGTAATGAAGACAGGCCGTATTGCTCGAGGATCTGCTGCCAGACGGCAGTCAAAAACGCCATTCTTGTCAAGGACCAAATCCCTGAGGCAAAGGTTTCCATACTCTACCGTGACATGCAGATGTATGGCGTTGAAAATGAGGAGATGTTCCGAGATTCCAGGGCCAAGGGGATCAGGTACATAAACTACGATCCTGCACGACCCCCTGAAGTGGAATCAAATCACGTTCGAGTATACCATGCCTTACTCGGACGCGAAATGTCATTGTCCGCCGACCTTGTGGTATTGTCAACCCCTCTAATTGCACATGAAGATGCAACTGAGATATCTCAGATACTCCGGGTTCCGATTGACGAGAACGGCTTCTTCCTTGAAGGACATGTCAAATTAAGGCCCCTGGATTTTGCCACCGACGGCATATTCCTGTGCGGCAGTGCGCATTTTCCGGCTAATATTCGAGAAGCAGTAGCACAGGGCCTGGGTGCGGCTTCTCGGGCCTCGATTCCCTTATCTCAGGGTTCTGTAGTGGTTGAGCCAATCATTTCTTTTTTGGCCAATGAAGATGCCTGTATAGCCTGTGGCCTTTGCGTTGCACTCTGCCCCTATGGGGCTCTGGAAATCCAGAAAACAGCAGAAGGGGAAAAGGTTCACGTGATTGACGTTGCCTGCAAGGGTTGTGGTTGTTGTGCCGCCGCATGTCCGCAAAACGCTCTTGATATAAATCACTTCCGTGACAGACAGATTTTTGCTGCTATTGAAGCAGGGGGCGCCGGGGCATAAGCGGTAAGTTATTTTTGCCCAGGACGGACTGAAAAAATGAACATCGAACATCGAACGTCCAATCACGCCAAGGCGTGACTGAATGTTAAAACAGGAAAAAACAGAATTTAAAACATGAACTATTAGGTGATATTTTACAGGAAACAGAAGAATTAATTAAGATTTTCGTTACGAGTATCAAAACGGCTG
>JAIVXD010000301.1:0-3828 GCA_048636195.1 Anaerolineales bacterium | reverse complement strand
GCCACAGCCATCAAGGAGGGGGCAAACAACGTGCATGTTGTCTTTCGAATCCCCCGGGATCATGCTTCGTTCTCCGGAGAAGATATAAAGAAGGCTGAGGCCCAGGGCATCCATTTCCATTTCCAGAGCGCTGTGACAAGGATGATCGGAGAGGGCAATCAGCTTACTCACGTAGAGATCGCCCGTATTTCAGCAAATGGCGAAGAGGAAGGTGAAAGGGAACTTGTTCCGGTGGACGCACTGCTAACCGGTGCCGGACGCTTCCCCGAACTCATTTATGTCCCCCACAGGGAAGAAGGCGAAGATGAAGAAGCGGACCTGAAGGACCCGATCCAGTGGGAGACCGTTTTTCCCTATCCGAGCCCTTTAGCAAAGGAAGATATCGGCATCTTTCGACCGGGAGAAGTGACAAGCGACTATAAAGCGGTGGTGGAAGCCATTGGTTCCGGCAGAAGAGCAGCAAGCTCGATCCAACATTTTTTCTCCGGTGAACCTCTTGAAGCGCCGGCTAACATGATTCGAACACATACCAGGGTCTTAAGCCTGGATCAGTTGGAACCGGTTTCAGAAGCTCCCCGGGAGAAGATGCCTGAGCTCCCCCAGGAAGATCGAATTTTAGACCCTTCAGCGGAAATCGCCCTGGGATATTCGGAAGAACAGGCAGTCCAGGAGGCCAAACGCTGTATGCAGTGTGGTCTTATCTGCTACCGTCAGGTTGGGGGGCCTTTGCACTGAACAGGATTTTCGTCATGCGAGGTTGATAATTGCGCCTGGCCTGGGCACCCCGATCCACCCACTTCAGCACACAAAAAGCTATCCCCATAGCAAAACCACCACATACTATGGGTACGAGAGTGGGCTGTAAGTTAAAAGACTGTGCCAGCACGCTCCCTCCTAATGCACCGGCTACCAGCGCCAGGATCGGAACAAAATAAACAAGAAAAGAGAGTTTTAACAGGGAGCCTTCAGGCACGCTGATCTCCACATGATCATTTACCTTTGCCTGAAGATCATTGGTCACCTCAATCAGCATTGCATTGCCTTCAGAGACCTGGCACGCACCGCGGGATTCACAGTGAGCGCAGGCCGAACTTTTCTGAATACGAACCACGGCATTGCTGTGTGAGATTTTTTCAATAATGCCTTCTTCCGTGACCATATAAGCTCCTTGTCTCGATACCAGTGTACTGTATTACATATTGATGAGTCAGGATGCGATTTAGGCCTGACCTTATTTAATAATAAACATCAACATCCATAATGACAAGTGCTTGTCAACACCAGACGAAAATGAAACAAGAATTCAAGGTTCCTGCCGCTGAAATAGAACAAAGAATCAGCAGGATTCAGACAGAACTGCAAGAAAAGGAGATCGATGGGCTTTTCATAGTCCAGAGGGTGGACCTGTTCTATTTCTCCGGGACAGCTCAAAACGGCTTTCTCTATATACCTGCTGAAGGAGATCCTCTCCTGTTTATCAAAAAATACATGCCAAGGGCCAGGGATGAATCATCCATAAAAGATATTATTGAGATCAAGTCTATAAAAGAAGTCCCCCGCCTCATAGCTGACGTTTATGAGGGCCTGCCCCAATGCCTCGGTTTTGAACTGGATGTGGTCCCGGTTAATGACTTCAATTTTTATAGGGGACTTTTTCCTGATACAACATGTGTGGACGGATCCCCATTGATTCGAAAGATCCGAATGATCAAATCACCGTGGGAAATTGATCAGATGAAGGCAGCGGCAGAGGTCTCATGCCGGACCTTTGAATATGCCAGGGACAACATCCGTCCGGGTTATACGGAGATGGAATTCGCCAGTATGTTCGAAGCCTTTGCCAGAAAGCTGGGGCACGGTGGGAAACTTCGAGTGCGGGACTATCAGACCGAGGGATATCCCTGGCATGTATTGAGCGGAAAAAGCGGCGGCATGGTTGGCGTCTTAGACTCGCCCTCAAGCGGACAAGGGACATCCGCAGCTTTTCCATGCGGAGCGGGAAACAAAAAACTGGCCCCTGACGAACCCGTCATGGTGGATTTTAATTGTGTTTTAAATGGCTACCATTTTGATGAAACCAGGATGCTTGCAATTGAGTCCATGCCGCAAAAGGCATTTGATGCGAGCCAGGCTGCTATTGAAATACATAACGAGATCCTGAATAATATCAAACCGGGCATCAGGCTGGATGAACTTTTTCGCATATCCATTGCCAGGGCCAAATCCCTCGGGTATGCAGAACCTTATCTTGGTCCCCCCGGTTACAAGGTGTCGTTCATTGGTCATGGCATTGGCCTTGAACTGATCGAACAGCCAATCATATCTGCTAAGAGCGAAGTTCTTCTGCGAGCAGGCATGATATTCGCCATAGAACCGAAATTGGTCTATTTAGACGAATTCGCAACAGGGATTGAGAGTATCTTTGTGGTCACAGAAACCGGCTACCGCTTGATCAGCCAAACGCCTGTCCAGATCTTTATTTGCTAAGCAGAAAAAATGGCTGAAAATACACCCAATAATCAGGACCTTCCTTTTTTAGCCGCCATTTTCACCTCACTTCTATGCATAGTTTTTGGGGCAAATGCTGTAGCTATTAAAATCAGCCTCTCCGGGCTGGGGGCATTCACAACAGCGGGACTCCGTTTCGGTATGGCCATATTCATTATTTTTCTTTGGGCCAAAATCACCCGCCGCTCTTTTAACATTAAGAAAGGACAGGCACATCAACTGTTAATTATCTCCGTATTGTTTACTCTCCAATTGTCCCTGCTCTATTTTGGACTCAGTAAAACCAATGCTTCCCGGGGGACCCTGTTGATTAATCTTCAGCCTTTTTTTGTTCTTTTTCTGGCTCATTATTTCATTCCGGGAGATCGAATTACGAAAAAGAAAATCCTGGGCCTTTTCATGGGGTTTGCAGGAATGGCTTTAGTATTTCTTGGAAAAAAGGGAATAACAGCGGATATACAACTCGGGGATTTTATGATCGTCATAACTGCTTTTCTATGGGCCTGTAACACGGCTTACACAAAAAGGATTATAAACGAATTTGATCCTTTCCAAATTGTGCTTTACCCCATGATATTTTCGGTCCCATTCTTTTTTCTTGCAGGTTTTATATGGGACAGCACAATGATAGGGCATGTGAATCTAAAAGTTCTGGGGTCTCTCTTATACCAGGGGCTTCTAACAGCATCTTTTGGTTTTGTTGCATGGAATAATTTACTTCAGAAATACGGGGCTGTTTCATTGCATTCCTTTATTTTCATTATGCCAATAGCTGGGGTTCTTCTGGGTGGGGTGGTTCTTGGAGAACCAATCACTTCCAATATTTTGCTTGCACTGTTGTTGATTGTCTCCGGGATACTGGTGGTAAACATAAAAACAAAAAAATACACACCGATATTCCCTGCAAGGGGTATTTAGTGTCTGAATACCAGATGAGTACCGAACGGTAAGGCAAGCTAAGAGCGGGTAAGTCAGAAGACCTGCCGAGCATGAGGGATGGGGTTTTATAATAGGGTAAGCGTTCACAGGTTCAGGGTTCAACGTTCAGGGTTAGGGAAAAGGACAAAATTGAAGACCCGAAGCCCTCGTAAAAAGTGCTGGTTTTGCCACATAATCGCCAAATACCATGTTCCAGGTTTGTGCGGATGTGGAGGCGGGCGGTTTTCCCGTACAAAACGTTTACAAAATGACGTATGGTTATGAGAATGCAACCTTTGAACCTCTGAACCTTTGAACCCGTGAACGGTTACAAAATAGGGAGGATATATTTAAAATGTGGGAACAGGCTTTAAAAAAGATTGAACCGCTTTCCAAAAACTG
>JAIVXD010000300.1:0-3837 GCA_048636195.1 Anaerolineales bacterium | reverse complement strand
ATAGGTGAAATATACATCCACGTTTCAAATTCGTTAACTGAGTGCTGAACGCTGATCGCTGACAGCTCCCTAATTGGGTTTTTGCTCAATTAGGGTTTGACCAAACTGGAGAACATATGTTTGAGCGCATAAAAGCGGCTAAGGAACGACTGCGAGATTACGCAAATATCACTCCGATTATGACCTCTCGAACGCTCAACAGGCTGGTGGGGGTGGAAGTATACCTAAAGTGCGAGAACTTCCAGAGGATGGGTGCGTTCAAGTTTCGTGGGGCTTTTAACGCCATGTCTCGGCTTTCAGATGCTGATAAAGCTCGCGGTGTCATTACCTACTCCTCAGGAAACCATGCACAGGCAGTCGCACTTGTGGGAAGATTACTGGGAATCAGGACCACGGTAGTAATGCCGAATGATGCACCCACTACAAAACGCGTTGCCACTGAAGAGTATGGTGCAACCGTTGTCGAGTACGATCCTCAAAAAGCGATCCGTCAAGATATTGCAAAGGCCCTTGCAGTCGAGCACGGTTATGCAATAGTACCGCCTTACGATCACTTAGACATTATCGCGGGCCAGGGAACAGCCGCCCTGGAGTTGTTTGGAGAAGTCAAGACACTCAATATGCTGCTGGTTCCTTGTGGCGGCGGAGGTCTCCTGAGTGGGTCGGCCATTGCCAGCAAAGCCATTGATCCATCCTGCCGGGTTGTTGGTATTGAACCTGAACTGGCCGATGACGCTACAAAATCCTTTCATACAAAGACACTCCACACTGTCAGAAATCCACCCACCATTGCCGATGGAACTCGTACGCCTTCTCTCGGAGAGGTGACGTTTCCATTGGTCCTGAAGTATGTTGATGATATGAAAACGGTATCGGAGGCAGAGATTATTGAAGCGGTGAAGTTCCTGTTTTATAGGATGAAGCTGGTGGTGGAGCCTTCAGGCGCTCTGGGAGTGGCAGCCTTGTTAAGCCGTAAGGTATCACCGAAGGGGCAAGTCGGCGTCATAATAAGTGGCGGCAATATCGATGCAGACACTATGACTTTAATATTAAACACTTGAGGTAATGCGGAAGTATGATGGTTCAAGATATTGGTTCGCCGCTGGAAAAGGTTATTAATGATACAATTCAGGGCTTGCCCTTATATATCCATCCCTACAGGCAACTCAAGGTATGGGGGGTAAAGGGGATAGGCGAATACTGGTATGGCGCTGAGGCCGGAGAAAAAAGTTCAACGGTTCGTGTTGGAGAAGATGCTGTTCGCCTGGCGGACATAGTCAAAGCTATTCCGGAAAAAGTACTCGGGAAAAAAGTAATTGAAAGGTTTGGTAAAACTCTTCCGCTTGTCAAAATACTGACCCCTAAAACAAGGCTTTCAGTTCAATTTCACGACACCAAAAACGAACTCTGGATAGTGACGGGCATCGATAAATCAATAGCTGGAGAAAAACCGGCACTCATTGTTGGGTTCAGTCTTGAAGCCGTTAAAAAATATTCAGGCAGGGTCGCTGAAAAGTACGGAGAGATTTTAAAAAGTTACGGAGAAGCCCTCAATAAGCTCATCAAAATTCTTGAGAGCAGTGATCGCGGCAAACAGGCTCTTGAAAACTCTAAAAATGCTGCCTTGGCGGCAGAAACTGTAAAAAATTATGTTCCTGGCACACGGGAACTTGTTGTAGAGCTGGATAAAGCGCGAAAAGAAATGGAATGGTTTTACAACTACCGCGTGGTCAAGATCGGGGATGTTATTCCAATACCGTCAGGAACATTGCATGCGTTAGGCCCCGGGATTGAAGTCGTGGAGCCTCAAATACCCGGCCCCACGCAATCTCTTGAAGACGGTGAGACCTATCCTGTCAGGTATTGTTTTCCGGGATACGAAAGACCTGGAGTCGAAAAAATGCTGGATATTGATAGGGCTGCAGAAATGAGTCCCGGTTTTACTGAAGAATCTCTTCCTGAGATTATGAAAAATGAAAATGGTTGTGTTGTGGAGCGCCTGCCCGGGAAATTCGAAGATAAAGGGCTTGAGGTTCACAGGATAATAATGGAGCCCGGAGCAGTTCTTGAGATCACGGATATTCTTAGTTTCCACACTATAGTCAGTGTGGAGGGTGAGGCCAGGATCATCACAAAAGATTCAGAATACCCTGTGCCTAAAGCCAGACCGAACGGGGAAATGCTCATAATTCCGGCGTCTTCAGGGCCGTATGGAATAATAGCAGAAGACAGTGCGCAGATCATCGACACATTCACGCCAGTGAAGATAAATCGAACCGGTTGAGATAGCCAGGAGGCTGTCCGAGAACGGCTATTTTCCCTTCCGCTGCAAGCGGGACGTCAGGCGTTTAACTGTGTTGAACTGATTTCCTGCATCACTATATTGCCCTAATTCCAGATAGGCCTTACCAAGGGCATAGTAATTATTTTCAGTTGGATTTAGTCTAATAGCTTCTTTGTATTCATTCTCCGCTTCCCTGTAACGTTTTTCAGAGAAATAGAGGTTCCCAAGCATAATATAAGTATTGTCCCGGTACGGGTTCAGGTTGATCGATGTTTTAAAATTGGCTCTTGCGTAATGAATAAAGATCGTATGCTCACAAGGAGGTGCTTAAGCCGTGTCTGAGGAAGTCGGAGCGAAGCGCTTGAATTCAGGTATCAGGAGGGGCGAGCAGATCGAGTTCTATTTTGATGGCCAGCCGCTAAAGGCCTTCAAAGGTGAAACCATAGCAGCGGCCCTGATGGCAGCCGGGCATATGGTGGCTCGAACCATCGATAGTCAACCTTTGGGTGTTTATTGCAATATAGGGGTTTGCCACAGTTGCCTTATGACGGTCAACGGTGTCAGGAGCGTTCGGACCTGCAGGACCCCGGTGACAGAGGGGTGCAAAGTGGAGACCCAACACTTTGAAAGGACGAGATAACATGACCCAAAAGTTCGAGGCATTGATTATCGGTCTTGGGCCGGCCGGCATGGCGGCAGCTATAGAACTCGCCCAACAAGGGGTTCATATCGCCGTCGTGGATGAGAACCCTGAACCAGGAGGCCAGATCTACCGCCAGCCACCAGGCGATTTTGTCATTGAGGACAAGAGTTTTTTAGGTGTCAGATATCGGGTGGGGCAGGACATCATCCGGCAATTCAACCAGTTAAGGGACAAAATTACTATCTTCAGTGAAACCATGGCCTGGGGCTTTTTTGAGGGTACAACCATGGCCTTGGAACATAAGGGCCACATAGAGCTGGTTGAGTTCGATAAACTGATTCTGTGCGAAGGGGCTATGGAGCGGTCGATCCCGTTTCCCGGGTGGACGCTCCCGGGCATCATGACTGCCGGCGGTCTGCAGAAAATGATTAAATATCAACGGTTGTTGCCGGGGAAGCGGTTCCTTCTTTCAGGCGCCAGTCCGTTGCAGCTCTCGGTGGCGGCCAGCCTGGTTAAGGATGGGGCAGAGGTAGTTGCCCTTTGTGAGGCAACAAGAATTAAGGACTCCCTGAAGCTGGTGCCCGAAATCATACGGCAGAAGGGGTTATTTAAGGAAGCTGTTTCCTATCTGTTTCCAGTGCTGAAAAAGTCGGTTCCGATCCTTCGACCCTATTCAGTTATCTCAGCGTCGGGAGATAACAGGGTCAGGGAAGCGACCATTGCACGCCTGGATGAGAACTGGACGCCGATTGCAGGGACGGAAAGGACTTTCGATGTGGATATTATCAGCTTAGGTTATGGATTTCTGCCCGTGGCCAGATTGGCCCGATTGTGCGGCTGTGCTCACGCCTATGATCCTGTTCTGAAGTCATGGAAGCCTGAAACCGATACTTTCATGCAGACCAGTGTG
>JAIVXD010000299.1:0-3855 GCA_048636195.1 Anaerolineales bacterium | reverse complement strand
ATTCTCAATATTGCAGGACCTCGGGCCAACGAAAATCCCGAGATATATGACATGACGGCGAAAACCCTCAAGGCTGTTTTGGGGAAGGCTGAGATGAGATCCTTCTGATAGCCTGGATTCGTTCGAGGACTGGAGGGTGGCTGTAACTCAGAAACACTTTAAGGGGATGGGGAGTCAGGTTTGAGAGGTTTTCAACACTCAGCTTTTTAAGCGCCGCGATCATAGATGCAGATGCCTTATAGGTTTTCACTGCATATTCATCTGCATCGTATTCGTGCCTGCGGGAAAGCATATTTCCAAAAATGGAGAGAACCATTTGAATGGGGGAATAAAGAAAGCCAAAAAAGAGAAGGCTGGCATAAATTGAGGTCTCTTGCATCTTAAATGCGGCAAACAGTTCCCTGTTATTAATAAATAGAGAAAGGATGCCGAACATCAACCCTGTTGAAAGGATCGATATAACAATAGATTTTAATATGTGCTTTTTTTTGTAATGACCCATTTCATGGGCAAGAATGGAAACAAGTTCCTTAACAGTGTGCTTTTCAACAAGAGTATCAAACAAGACGATCCTTCGAAACCGGCCAAACCCGGTGAAAAAGGCATTTGTCTTAGTAGAACGCTTCGAACCATCCATGGTGAAAATGCCCTTTAGCTTAAATTCCTGTGACCTGGCATAGTCTTCAATTGTCTTTTTGAGTTCTCCCTCCTCTAAGGGGATAAATTTGTTAAAAATAGGCATAATAACGACTGGAGCAATGAACATAAGAAATATCTGGAATATGGTTACCGCAATCCAGCAATAGAGCCAGGCCCATGGCCCTGCCTTCTCGAAAAACCACAGCACGGCCAACAAAACAATTCCACCAATTACCGCAACCAGTAACCAGCCTTTCAGGATGTCCAGGACAAAGGTTTTTGGCGTGGTTTTGTTGAAACCATATTTCTCTTCAATGACAAACGTACTGTAAATTGAAAAGGGAATTGAAAGTATTTGCAGGGCAAGGAGGAGGACACCGGTAAAAATCAGCCCGGTAAGAATAGACCCCAAATTGAAGCCCCGGGCAAACTGATCGACCATATTGAACCCCCCGAAAAGGATAAAGGCAATTGTTATGGGGGTAGTAATGGTATCACTGATTATTCCAAATCGGGTGGTTTCCCTGAGATACTCCTGTGACTTTTTATATTTATCTGCATCATAGTAGCCTTCAAACTCCTCAGGTAAAACTGTCCTTACGTGTCGCACATTTAGCGTGTCAACGATTAGGTCTAAAAGGTAGGTCCCAATCAACACAGAAAGAATAATTATCAGGAAACAATTCATTCAAGCAAAACCAACCCTTCGCTCAATACCACTTCTGCGGTCCGTTCCATTTCTCCGGTCTTTGCCGCTTCTCATTTCAAGATCTCCCGGTCCAAACTCCCCGCATCTACGGTCCATACAGCTTCTTTGATCTATACAACTCCTTCGATCCAACTCATCTCTCCTGTCAAACCCGCTTCTGCGATCCGTTCCCGGCCTCCTCTCGGGAATGTGTACTGAATAAGAAAAGCGCCTGCGATCCCCTCCCAGACGTCTGCCACCGTTGTCTCTTATTCCGGAAACCGGTTCCGAATTCCCCACGGAGATTAGTGCTCCTTTAATTCAAATTTCCCACGATAAACCTAAACCGTCCAGGTTCCTGGGCTACCTAACACCGTCTTTACTGATTTTTTCACAGAAATGCTTGTAAGTTCTCGATAAACCCGGGCTATATTAGAAAATCCCCCTCAATCCCCCTTTGCAAAAGGGGGAAGCAGTCGGAATTCCCGTACTTATTGAGATGTTACAAATGCTTAAAGTAAAATTATCTATAATTATATATCTATTAAACTATTTTATGCTATTTGTCAACTATTTTTTTATGAATTAATTGTTATTTACATCTTTTATATACATATAACAGATCCATAATAGTATTTTCGCTGTATATTGTACACTAATCGAGTCAAGCCTCGATCAGGAGTTATCCGTTGTCCGTTTTGGGTTGAGCAATGGAGAGCCGCCGAATTATGTCTCACTCATGGTGAGTTTATTGACATCGGATTTTTCGGCCATTCTGTCTTCTGTCTACTGAATCCTGTCTTCTTCCAATTGAGCTTTTTCGCTCAATTGGGGTTGCATTCTTTCTTACCCATTAGACAAAATTGTTTGAAGTTCCTCCTGTAAATACTTCAGGCGATCTATCTCATCCTCGTCGATTCTGTCTCCCATTTCCCTGGATTTTACACGCTTCTTAAGCATCTTGAGCTCATTTTCAAGATCAACAATGTTATTCAGCACCATGGTCTGCATATCAGGTCCGGCCTCTTCACCTGGTGGTTCCTCGTAAACGGCTTCCCTTGGTTTCAACACAAATCGTTGTTTCCACCTTGGGATATGCGTCTCCAGATTGAATCTCTCCTGAATCTTTTTGGCCAATGCCTCACTAGCCGTGGGCTCACCGTGAACCACAAAAACACGAGGTTTACTCTCAAAATTACTGATCCATTCAAGGAGATCATCCTGATCGGCATGGGCCGAAAAACCACCTATGGTGAAAACCTTTGCCCTTACAGCTACATTTTCACGGAATATCCTAACTCGTTTTGCTCCTTCAACAATTTTACGACCCGTGGTTCCCTTTGCCTGGAATCCGACAATAACGATACTTGCGCCTTTCCGCCATAGATTATGCTTCAAATGGTGCTTTATACGCCCGGCCGTACACATGCCGCTCCCCGCAATTATAATAGCGGAACCGGCTTTTTCATTAATGGCTATGGATTCCTTTGTGCTTTCCGTGAATTTAAGATTCGGCATATCAAACGGGTCATAACCTTCCTCCACAATGGCCTGGGCCTCTTCGTCGTAGTATTTTTTGTTTTTCCGAAAGATCTCTGTTGCCTTGATGGCCAATGGACTATCCAGATAAATCGGGATATCAGGGATAAGCCCTTTTCGATGAAATTCACCCAGGATATAAAGAATTTCCTGCGTCCTTTCTACGGCAAAGGCCGGGATGATAATCTTCTCATCCTGGGATACACTATAACGGATCGCCTCAACCAGTTCGTCCTTGCTGTCTTCAAAGGACCGATGCTTACGGTTGCCGTATGTAGATTCAATGAAAAGATAATCCGCATCAAAAATCTCATGGGGGTCCCTGACGATCAATTGATTCTGCTTCCCAAGGTCCCCTGAAAAAACGATTTTAAGGGGCTCACTTTTCTCTTCGATCCACAATTCCAGGATAGAAGAGCCCAGGATATGCCCGGCATTTCTGAGTCGAGCCTTTACACCTGGCTCAATCTCAAAAACCTGGTCCCTTTCCATTGGAGAAAACAACTTTAAGCTTGCCTCTGCATCCTCTGTCGTATAAAGGGGATCTAACTCCCCTTTACCTTGCCGCTTGTTTTTCCTGTTCTGCCATTCTGCATCCATCTCCTGGATATGAGCTGCATCCAGAAGCATAACCTGACACAGTTCAGCAGTCGGAGGAGACGTAATGATCTGGCCCTTAAAACCATCCCTCACCAATTTGGGAATCCTTCCGCTATGGTCGATATGCGCATGGGTAAGAAAAAGAGTCTCTATCTCCCCCGGATCAAAACTCCAGTCCTCCCGGTTTCTACTCTCCATCTGTCTCCCGCCCTGAAAAAGGCCACAATCCACAAGAATCTTTTTGCCACCGGGGCTTTCAATGAGAAAGTTTGATCCGGTAACCGTTCCAGCTGCTCCCAAACATGTTATTCTAATCATCCCAAGCTCCTTTCTTTTTTACTTATCTGTGAAGTTATTTTTGCGCAAGCCCTAAGAATATCAGATGCCTT
>JAIVXD010000298.1:0-3883 GCA_048636195.1 Anaerolineales bacterium | reverse complement strand
TCCCGCTGAAAGCGGGATTTAGCCTGCGGCGGGGTCGCATTTTTCATATTGCTTGACATAGTTGATGAACCTATGAACGGCAGCAGTTACGCGCAATGTGCCACCCCTCAATATCTCAAAACCGTGCAGTTTTCATCAGTTAACCTTGAACCGTGAACCATGGAACTTTGAACCTGAGTAGAGCACCAGGAAAAAGTCAAGAGAAAAGATTAACTTTTTTTAGGCAAAACTCCTCCATTCCGATCAAAGCCGGTTTTTGAAAATTTTAAATAACCGGGCTGAACAATTACGTTTTTAGACATTCGCATTTCGGCCTTACAGGTGGAAAACCCTGTCCATAACGTCCGAATTTGGCAAACTGGTTTGACTAGATCTCTTGAATTTTCAAGGATCAGAGCACCTTGGAGCCATAATCAAAGAGTTCGGACGGACAGGGTGAGGCATTCTACTCAAAGCCGTCAATAGTATCCTCCTGTCAGGGGAACATTGCGGCAGTTACGATTAAAGCCATCCTGTCCGCCGAAACCGCGAAGCCCTTAAACGCAAAGGTTAAATCCAGTGTTATCCGGGCTTATAGTTTAAGCTTTATCTCATATAGCTCCTGTACCATGTTGCGCCATTGGCCTAAAGGACGATCCTTTTCAAAAGCAGCTTCGAGTGCGCCTGCTTTATTCCATTTATTCCGGAGGGATGGCCAGGTCATTAGATAATAGCCAGCCCGTTCTTCCGGTTTGACTTCAGTATTACGGAGTCGCTGTGGCATATAGATTTGTGAAGTTCTCATCAAACACATAGCCATACGGAGATATCGGCGGCCAATACCAAAGTCAGCGTGTTGTCCGGCTGCCTCACGACGCTTGTAGTCGGCCATCAAATCTTCCGGGCCATGTAAACCCATGTGCAGGGCCGATTGAACTACATAGTCTTTGAGAATACGATTGCAGCGTTTTGCTACTTTGCCGGTACGGGTTTTACCCTCGGAGCCACCTGTCTGTTTGACCCTTGGGATAATGCCTGAGTATGACACCAAATTGTTTAATGGTTTTTGCTCATATGGGTTTCCTATCTCAGCAGATACTCCGGCAGCCAGGACGATACCGATGCCACGAACAGCTGTCAGGAATGCACCCTGTGTTTGCGCAAGCCATACAGCAATTTCGTTTTCAAGCTGGCTAATACTGTCTTGCAAGCACCTGAAATGCTTGACATGTTGAGCAAGTGAAAGCTGGAGAGTAAAGACATATTCATCTGACGTATTGAGCACGCGTACAGCATATTCCTGAAGCTTAGCAGCAGTATTTTCAGGCTTTGTTGTGCCATATCGATGCAAGACTTCAATAAGCTTATGTCGTTTCCTACGACGTATCTGGAGTGGACTGAATCGGTTTTCCATGAGGTATAACGAGCTTTTTGAAAATGGCAGGATTCCGCTTTTTTTCTCATCCAGAAAACCAGGAAAGAGACGATCAACAACCGTATGAATCCGATTTTTCTCTTCCGTTGACATGGAAACAAGCTTTCTTCTGTGGCGAACCAATGTACGAAGGTTACGGTATATACCGGACTGGGCAGGAGAACAGTTGCCCCTCCGGTTAAGCAGCATTGAAGCAATACCCATTAAGTCTAAACGATCTGTACTGGCTTGTATATTTGCTCGTTGTTCTTTGGCATCATGGGCGTTGACACCAGCGACTATCCATCCTCCGGATCGTAAAGTGTTTGCAAAGTTCTCCGCGTAGGACCCGACATCTTCACCGCCAAAGAAGACATGTTTAGGGTCAATGTGACGATGGCTACAAGATCGGGTTACCTGTTCGGTAAGATACTCGATGCCTTCCGGGGAGTTTTTAACGGAAAACGGTTTCCTGAGAATATGGCCATAGCCATTACAGAACATCACAATATGATCCTTTTTGGCGTAATCGATTGGCACGCACATAATTTTTTCATTGTTTCCGGCTTCTTCAAACAGACTAAGCAGCTCTTGACTTTGGTTTACATAAATGTTTTTCTTTTTCATGGTGAAGCTCCTCCTTTTTTGTTTTTGCAGCTGCTTCATTGCAGACTGCTTTTAGATTACGCCACCGGTGTACCCGGATGGCTAATAAACAATGGAGCTTCACCTACATTATTACAATAAAAAGCTAACCCCTCTCTGCCTATAATGATTGGACACTCGCCCCATGATAAATTAATGTAGAAAGAAGAGGGCGGGAGAGGAAGACAGAGGTGATAAATACAAGAATAGAGGAAGACACTGTGTTTGATGTTGAGCTTGGAGGTTCCATGATACCCGGGGGGTCTCGGAGTGGAGGGGAGCGTAGCGACCCGGAACGGAGAGAGCCCCCGACACCGCCTGTTGGGGTAGTCCCCCTGATGGGGACCGAGAGACCGGACCCGGAAGTACCGGCAAAGGCCCAGAGAAGGAGATTCTCAGTACAATACAAAAAGAAGATCCTTGAGGAAGCCGACGCATGCAAAGACAAGCATGGCGCTATGAGTGCCCTGTTAAGACGCGAAGGGCTATACTCATCCCACCTTACGATGTGGCGCAAACAAAGGGAAAAAGGCGAACTGGACGGCTTGTCGCCAAAGAAGCGAGGCAGGAAAGCCAAGCCCATCAATCCCCTTACCCGGAAAGTCAGGGAGTTAGAAGTAGAAAACAGGAAATTACGGAAACAGTTGGATAAGGCTGAAACAATCATCTCATTCCAAAAAAAACTCTCGGAGATGTTGGGGATCTCCCTGGATCAAAAGGAAAACGAAGAGACATGCTGATGGCAGCAACTGAAAACCTTTCTGGAGCTGTTGGTGTTGCTCCTGCCTGTGAAAGCATGGGAGTGGCTCGTTCGACGCTGTACTACCAAAGGCAACCCAAACAGGAACCAAAGCCCAGGCCGAAACCAGCGCGGGCACTCACTGATGGGGAAAGGCAAAAGGTGCTTGATGAACTGCACGGTGATCGGTTTGTGGATAAATCCCCTGGAGAGGTCTGGGCAACGCTCCTGGACGAGGGAACGTATCTCTGCTCTGAGCGGACCATGTATCGAATCCTGGCAGATAATGAAGAAGTGAAAGAACGACGCAATCAACTGAAACATCCTGAATATACGAAACCTGAGCTATTGGCTGAAGGTCCCAACGAAGTGTGGAGTTGGGATATCACGAAGCTGAGGGGACCGGTTAAGTGGACCTATTTTTACCTCTATGTGATTTTGGATATTTTCAGTAGGTACGTGGTGGGGTGGATGGTGGCCCCGAGAGAAACCGCTCATCTGGCACAGAAATTGATTAGGGAGAGCTGTAAAAAACAGGCAATAGATCCGGGGCAATTGACCATTCATGCGGACCGGGGATCTCCAATGATTGCGAAGACTACGGCACAGCTTTTTGTTATCTTGGGGATCAACAAATCGCACAGCCGGCCCCATGTATCTGACGATAACCCATATTCGGAGAGTCAGTTCAAGACGTTGAAGTATTGTCCTGGTTTTCCGGATCGATTTGGATCTTTGCAGGACGCTGTGGCATTTTGCAGGTCTTTCTTTACCTGGTACAACACCGAGCACCGCCATAGTGGCATTGGCATGTTAACCCCTGAGGTTGTACACTATGGACTTGCAAGAGATGTGGTCGAATCCAGGAAAAAGGTGCTTCAGGTTGCCTTTGAGGCCCATCCCGAAAGGTTTGTAAGAGGTGTGCCATTGCCGCCTGCTTTACCGGAGGCGGCGTGGATCAATCCCCCAGCAGAGGTATTGGGAGACAGAAGACTGCTACAGTAATTTTTAACAGGGAGTGTCCAAAAGTTGTTGACAGGTTCCGCACAGAGGCTTATGATTAAAACGATGATGTCTAACAACGTTCAAAATCCCAATTTCATTTC
>JAIVXD010000297.1:0-3890 GCA_048636195.1 Anaerolineales bacterium | reverse complement strand
CCTGCATCCTTAAGGCTGGGAAAAAGGGCCAGGCCGGTCTTGAAGGCCAGAGGTTTAGGACTGATTTTAAGCGTAATCTCAGTGGCTACACCAAGAGTCCCCTCAGAACCTACAAACAGCCGGGTCAGGTCATAACCGGAGACCGACTTCATGCAGTTTGACCCTGTGCGCATGATTCGTCCATCAGGTAGCACTATCTCCAGGGCCATTACGTAGTCCTTGGTAACCCCGTATTTGGCGCCCTTTAATCCGCCGGCGTTGGTGGCCACGTTACCGCCAAGGGTGCAGACCTTACCGCTGGCAGGGTCGGGCGGAAAGAAAAATCCATATGGATTGAGGGCCCTTTCCAGGTCGGCGTATACCACCCCGGGTTGGACTACTACCCGGCGATCGACTATCTGAATGTCAAGTATCTTGTTCATCCGGCATAGATCCAGGATCAGACCCCCTCCGGCCGGAACAGCCGCCCCGGCAAGACCGGTTCCAGCCCCTCGCGGAGTGACGGCAAAGCGGTGCTCGTTGGCCATGGTCAGGATCCCGGAGACCTGCTCCGAAGTGGTAGGCCACACCGCTGCATCGGGGCGATGCTCGTGATCCGAGGAGTCATAAGAGTAAGAAACCAGATCGATCAGTGAGTCCGTGAAATTTGATTGGCCTACTATATCTATTAAGGCCTGTTTAATGCTGTCGTCCAATCTTTGCTCCTGTCAAGGTCAGAGGACATTGTGTTTGTTTTGCACTGTAAAAGGGAGACTCAAGGGCCCGTTGTAATTCGACGTTTATTGGAGTATTGGAGTAATGGAGTGCTGGAGTAATGGAAAAGAAAACTGGCTGAATGGTCGATCTGTTAATATTTCGAGTGGTTAAAAAACTCAATAACTTAATATCTCAAACGGATATGGCTGTTTTGTCAGGGTCAAGTCCAAAAACAAAATCAGTTGCCTTGTCTATCCCATTCAGGTGATCAATTAAAATCACCGAATCAATCAGCCGCTCAATCATTGTGGTTCCCACTCTGAGCGTATATTCATTTGGTATTCCAGCCCATCACCCTGTTTCCATATACCGCGGGTTTTTTCAACAAGCCTGTGGTAAGTCTCTGATTCATGTGTTTCTCTTAATCTCTTTATTCCCTGCCGAATCCCCTCGGCAACGGATACATTATGTGCCTTACTGTATCCTTCCAGCCAGGTTTTATCTTCATCCGAAATAGTAACTATGGTTCGCCTGCTCCCCATGATCTCCCTCGATTTGTGATATACACATATATATATCACTTTTATACTGAAAGTTCAATCTAAAACAAAGATACCGAGCAATTCCAAAAATCTGGCATCAGGATACTTAGGGTAAGAATGAATTCCCCAGGAGAAGCTATTGAAGCCACATTGTCTACTGGTAAGCAGAATCATGATCAGGATGTAATGACAACAGGCGCAGCCATAAACCGTCACGGTACGCTACGCCCCGAAATCCCTTACCGATTCGAAAGCTGTAAAGCTTTTTGCCGCCTGGGCCTTTCTGGGATAATATGGCCTCCCATTTTAGTCCATGGTCAACATATACCTGTTGCCACGCCATATTTGCCAATTTCCGCAGAGTATTGAGTATATTGCGCTGCTCACTTTTGGACAGATTGAAAAGATGGCGTTGAAAGACAGGGTTGTTCAAATCCAAACGCACGGGCTGATGACTTTTCTGGTTCATCGTTTGGCCCGTGCTTCAAATTCCTCCAAGTTAGTGCCTTCGGGCGGATTTTCCTCTGCCCAGGCAATAGCTTCGTTAAGTTCAGCCTGAACATCTGGCCTATGCAGCCACTTTTCACTATCGGGAATGAATCGACCGAGTTTAACGATCCAAACTCCCGCTTCGATCTCATCCAGCATTACAGTTTGACCTGCGAATTTTTTGCCCAGCGAGATCTGCCCGCTACGGCCAATTGTTTTTATAAGACCCATAGGCCCTCCTAAAATAAATATTACACCTTTATGATAGCATGAATGCATGATAAGTCAAGCTTGAAATCGTGTGAATGGAGGACCTAAAGTGGGGGAGGGGGACATCCTATTTAAATGATCGAATGAAATTGCGAACCTCGCTTTTTCCTTTGTAGACCCCATAATGGCCTTCACACAGGATGTCGGCCTCAAGGGACAAAAGGAGATCGAGGGATTCAAGATAGTCTTTCCTGTTGGAAAGAAGGCTTGCGTCAAGGGGCCCGTGCACATCCTGCCCAAAGAGCACCTTGAGTCCCTGGGACTCAGCCACGTAGACAACGGAGCCGGGGGAATGTCCGGGTGTATGAATGGCCTCTACATGGTGGTCACCTAACTGGATTTGTTCCCTTGGAAGAGATAATTTCTTTTCGATCAGAAAGGGCTCAAGGCTTGCCCCGTACCAGGTTGCTGCGGTCACCATGTCATCCCCTTGTTCCAGAAATCCGGCATCCAGCTCATGGGCCACGGCCTGGCACCCGGTCATTTCCTTCACGGCTTTTGCGCCGCCTGTATGGTCATAATGGCAGTGGGTGATGAGGAGATATTGGATATATTCCGGTTTCACGCCCCATGACCGGATGTTTTTAAACAGCCTTTCAGTGGATCTGCCGCATCCAGCATCCACAAGCGCGGCATGACCGTCAAAATTAATCAAATAAATGGCAGCATCCTCGTAAGATGTGAAGTCACTGCCACCTACCTGGAATATTTCATCTGTTATTTTCATGGTTTATTAAAAACCGGTTTTCTTTTCTCCAGAAAGGCTGCTACGCCCTCTCGTCCGTTTGGCTGATCTCCGCACCAGGATAATAGCTCCCGTTCCTTTTCCAGTTGGGCCTCAAAGGCGGTACTAAACGAATCTGTCATCAGTTTCTTGGAAGCCGCAAAAGAAGTGAGAGATCTTCTTTTTATGTCTTCAAGCATTTGGATGGACCTTTTTACACTCGCTCCATCCTTTACCACCTCGGTGACAAGGCCCCAGGCGAGGGCCTTTTCAGAGTTGATGGGCTGATCAAAGGTGGCAATCTCAAGGGCTTTGGCCAACCCAACCAGCCTGGGAAGGATAAAGGTGCCTCCTCCGTCAATACTCAGGCCATTTGTTGTATAGGCCTGCATCAGTATGGCCGAAGCCTCCATGATTCTGAAATCGCAGGCAAGAGCCATGGAGAACCCTCCTCCAGCGGCAAGACCGTTGATCGCTGCCACAACCGGTTTTGGCATACGACGGATCTCCAGAATGGCCTGGTGAAAACGGGCGGCCAGTTCATGAAAGGCGGCACCGTAGGTTTCGCCGTAGTCCCTTATGTATGCCAAATCACCTCCTGCGCAGAAGGCCCTGCCTTCCCCTGAAATAACCACCCCGGCTACCTCCGGGTCCAAGGCTAATTTGACCAGGATATCGGCCAGCAGTTGAACCATTTCCACGTCAAACGAATTATAGGCCCTGGCTCGATTAAGTGTAATGATGGCAATACCTTCTGTTTGTTCCAGTTTTACCGGTTCTTCCATTTTTCTGCTCCTTAACTCACCCAGTTAGGCCCTTAGCAGTACAATTGGTGTTTTTTTGACCACAAAAAATTTTTTTATCTGGAAAATATCACGAAAATCACAATGTTAAATCCGAAATTCGAATATCGAAATTCGAAACAAATTCGAATAACCAAAATCCCAATGACCTAAATAAAAAAAGACTTTGCGAAGATGGTTTGACTAAATACTAAGTTCTTTGCTTAAGAATATATTTAAAGGAGCTCTATTGTTTTGAACATTTGAAAATTAAGATTTCGGATTTGTTTCGCATTTCGTATTTCGTGCTTCGAGTTTCCAGTTTATCTGGGTTAGGTTGATGATCTACAGGTCGTGATTATATTTGACTATTGTTAATTACTTATA
>JAIVXD010000296.1:0-3890 GCA_048636195.1 Anaerolineales bacterium | reverse complement strand
GGGTCATGATATCCGGCGTAATCCCGTAATGCTCATGAGCAAAAAGCTTGCCTGTCCTGCCCATACCAACCTGCACTTCGTCAAAGATCAAGAGCGCCTCTCGATCCTGGCACAATGCTTTAACGCCTTTCAAATAATCGGCATCAGGTACAACAACCCCCCCTTCCCCCTGGATTGGTTCAAGCATTACTGCACAGACCGATTCATCCAGGACCCCATCAAGGCTTTCGAGATCATTAAAGGGTACAAATGTGAACCCTTCCAGTAAAGGATTATACCCGGCCTTAACCTTTTCCTGGCCTGTGGCCGAAAGCGTGGCCATGGTCCGGCCATGGAAGGAATCCTCCATGGATATAATTAGATGCCTTTGAGGTCCGAACTTTTCATTTGCGTAACGACGCGCAAGCTTGATAGCTGCCTCGTTGGCTTCAGCCCCGCTGTTACAAAAAAACACCCGATCTGCAAAAGAATTTTCCACCAGGAGTTGAGCCAATTCTGTCTGTGGCCTGGTGTAATAGAGGTTCGAAACGTGTACTAATTCTTTTGATTGATGTTCCAGGGCCTTACTCACAATCGGTGAGCTATGCCCCAGGGCGCACACCGCAATACCCCCAACAAAGTCAAGATATTCCTTTCCGTCTTCATCCCACACCCGGCACCCATCTCCTCGAACCAGTGTTAAAGGAAACCGCGCGTATGTCTTAAACATGTACTTGTCTGCCAAACTCATGGTTGTCTCATTTTGATCATTCATTTCTCATCCCCATGCACAATCTCCGTACCCACACCAACCTTTGTAAAAATCTCGAGCAAAATTGCGTGATCCTGTCGACCATCGATAATGTGTGCCTTTCTAACACCACTCTTTAGAGCCTCAATGCAACAAATTACCTTGGGTATCATACCCCCTTTGATGGTTCCATTGTCTACCAGTTGATCCACTTCCTCCGTTTTGAGGGTTGATATCAAGGTCTTATCCTTAGAAAGCACACCTTCCGTATCAGTAAGGAGGACCAGCTTCCTGGCATTAAGGGATGCTGCTATGTGCCCTGCCACCAGATCCGCATTGATATTGTATGTCTCCCCCTCTTCACCCGCACCTACAGGGGCAATGACCGGGATAAACCCGCTCTGGGTAAGGCTCATGAGGACCCGATTGTCCACAGAGGTGATCTCTCCCACCATGCCGATATCGATGATCTCAGGTGGCTGATCGTTTCCTTTTTCCCTCAGATACTTCATCTTTCTGGCCGTAATAAGGAACCCGTCCTTACCGGACAGTCCAACAGCACGGCCGCCGTTTCGATTGATCAGGGTTACTATCTCTTTATTGACCTTTCCCATTAAGACCATCTCAACCACATCCATGGTCTGCTGGTCCGTAACCCGCATGCCATCCACGAATTCCGTTTCTATGGACAGCTTTCTCAAAAAATCACCGATCTGCGGCCCTCCGCCATGGACCACAATGGGGTTCATTCCCACATATTTCATTAAAATAATGTCCAGAGCAAAACTTCTCTTTAGCCGTTCATCCACCATGGCATGGCCGCCATACTTTACAACGATGGTAGCCCCGTTAAATCTCTGTATGTATGGAAGGGCCTCAATAAGAACATTTGCTATGTCTTTTTGGTCATTCGGCATTTCGGAATATTACACCTTTTTGCAACAGTTACAGGATATACCTGCTTAGGTTTTCATCCTCCAGTATATCCGCCAGTTTTTCTTCCACATATTTTTTGGTAATAGGCACACTCTTGGCGGTCATATCCGGGGCATCATATGATATCTCATCAAGCAACTTCTCCATGACAGTATGGAGGCGACGGGCTCCGATATTCTCCGTACGCTCGTTTACATCGCTGGCCATGCTGGCAATTTCTCTGATAGCCGAATCTTCAAACAAAAGCTCAACTCCCTCCGTGGCAAGTAAGGCCTTATATTGAATGATCAACGCATTTTTTGGCTCTGTCAGAATTCGAACAAAGTCATCCATAGAAAGGGAATCCAGTTCCACCCTGATAGGAAACCTGCCCTGAAACTCCGGCAAAAGGTCCGAAGGCCTGCTTACATTGAAAGCGCCTGCCGCAATGAACAGGATATGGTCAGTCTTAACCATCCCGTATTTGGTGATAACCGTTGAACCTTCCACAATAGGCAGGAGATCACGCTGTACTCCCTCCCGGGATACATCAGGACCGTATGAAGACTCTGAGCCTGCAATCTTATCCAGTTCGTCCAGAAATATGATGCCATTTTGTTCTGTCATGCGGACTGCGCTTTCGATAACCCTATCCATGTCGATAAGCTTTTGCGACTCCTCTTGAAATATGATTTCCGTGGCCTCCGGGATCTTCACACGCCTCTTCTTTTTTTTGGATGGAAAGATATTCCCGAAAACCTCCTTCACGTTAAACTCCATTTCTTCGAGGCCTGCGGCCGAAAATATCTCCACCATGGGAACATTGCTGTCGGTCACCTCTAACTCCACATAACGCTCATCCAGCTTCCCCTTTCTTAACATACGCCGCAATTTTTCACGTGTGGAGGAGCTTTCTGTTTTTTCCGTCCTTACCACTTCCAATATTTTTTCCTTCTCCCCCTCCTCTTCTCCACGAAGTTCCTCCTTCTTTCTGGGCAGTAGAATATCAAGCAGCCTTTCCTCTGCCAGTTCACGGGCCTTCACCTTCACACTTTCCTGTTCTTCTTTTTTGGCCATATTGACAGCCAGTTCTGTCAGGTCCCTGACAATGGCTTCCACATCACGACCCACGTATCCTACCTCGGTGAATTTAGTGGCCTCTACTTTGAGAAACGGGGATTTGGCAAGGCGGGCCAGGCGCCTGGCAATTTCAGTTTTTCCAACCCCTGTGGGGCCAATCATGATGATGTTTTTCGGGGCGATCTCATCCCTCAGTTCCGGAGGGACTTGCTGTCGGCGCCACCTGTTTCTCAGGGCAATGGCTACCGAACGCTTTGCCTGGTCTTGCCCGATGATGTATTTGTCAAGCTCTGAAACAATTTCTCTCGGTGTTAGAACCTTCATGAGTTGATCTTTTTCTGTCCCATCTTTTTCCATAACTGCCTCTGTACGAATATTGTTGATTTTAGATTGGCGATTGACTACTCAAAGAAATGTCTTTCAATTCCCGTGATTCACTCCTCGGGTTCAAGTTCATGTATTACTACCTCATCATTTGTATAAACACAGATAGACGCGGCAATCTTCATGCTCTCACGAGCAATTGCATCAGCGTCCAGGTCGGAATGTTGCACAAGTGCACTGGCAGCAGCAAGGGCGAAAGGTCCGCCAGAGCCGATAGCAGCCACGGTTTCATCGGGCTCTATTACATCCCCGGTGCCGGAGATGATGAAGATATGCTCCTTATCCATGGCAAGTACCAACGCCTCAAGCCTTCTGAGTATCTTGTCAGTTCTCCAGTCTTTGGCCAATTCAACAGCAGCCCTTGTGAGATTCCCATTATAGGTCTCCAGCTTTGCTTCCAGCCTTTCGAACAGGTTAAAGGCGTCAGCCGCTGCGCCGGCAAACCCCACCAGCACCCTGTCTTTGAACATATAACGAACCTTTGTGGCCTTTTGCTTCATAATCGTATCACCAAGGCTCACCTGTCCGTCTCCTGCCATTACGGCCCTTCCATTTTTTCTGATCGCAAGAATCGTGGTAGCTCTTATTTTCCCGAAGGCATTTTGATTCATGGCATTGATATCCTCTTTAGATCCTTCTTCACAGCGTCCCTGGGTTCTGTTTTTATTGACTCCTCGGATGGGCCTTATCATAGACTTCCATAAGCCTATCAAGACTTACATGTGTATATTTTTGTGTGGTAGAAAGGCTCTCATGCCCCAGGAGTTCTTGCACTGCCCGG
>JAIVXD010000295.1:0-3901 GCA_048636195.1 Anaerolineales bacterium | reverse complement strand
TATATTACTTCCCTGATAGAGATATAAAAAATGAAAAATATTCCTCTAAACCAGTACCCAGTACCGGATACCAAGTACCACCTCAATTGAGTTTGACTCAATTGAGGTACGAGCTAACTACTTAGTGGGTCAGAATCTTGCTCAGGAAGAGCTTGGTTCGTTCACTCTTGGGTTTGGTGAAAAATTCTTCGGGTGGTGCGATCTCTACTATTTTCCCTTCGTCCATAAATAGTATGCGCTTTGCCACTTCACGGGCAAATCCCATTTCGTGGGTAACCACGATCATGGTCATGCCCTCTTTGGCCAGGTTGACCATAACGTCAAGCACTTCATTGATCATTTCAGGATCCAGGGCAGATGTAGGTTCGTCAAACAGCATGATCTTGGGGCTCATGCATAGACCGCGTGCAATGGCCACGCGCTGCTGCTGCCCCCCGGAGAGTTGTGCCGGGTAGGAGTCAACTTTGTCGCTCAGGCCGACTCTCTCCAGGATTTTCCTCCCCAGCTTTTCCGCTTCCTCTTTCTTGAGCTTTCGCACCTTCATGGGAGCAAGGGTGATATTTCCCAGGGCCGTCATGTGGGGATACAGATTGAATTGCTGGAATATAAAACCGATCTCAGCCCGCAGTTGAGTCATATTGGTCTTTTTATCATGGACATTCATGCCATCGACGATGAGTTCGCCCTTCTGAATTTGCTCAAGGCGGTTGATGCAGCGAATCAGGGTGCTTTTCCCTGATCCACTCGGGCCACAAACCACCATCACCTCACCAGCCCCTACGCTCAAGTTGATATCCCTTAACACATGTAGATCCCCAAACCACTTGTTGACATTTGAGAATGTTATCATACTGTTACTCCCCTTCGTTGCAAGTTCTCAATAAGTCCAGCCTGTATTAGAAAAATCCCCCTCAATCCCCCTTTGCAAAAGGGGGAAGAAGCCGGAATGCCTGGACTTATTGAGAAGAGTACCCTTCGTTAAGTTAAAATTTTTATCGGCCTGCCTGTCGGTACCCGTAAAACAAGTGGCGCATCCTATTGAAAAAATCCTGGGCCAGCCTAAGGCCCGGATGGAGGACGTGGATTTCTATTTTGAATTAGAGCCTGGTGGCCACTATAGTCATCCGTTTTTCAAGGTTGCTTGACAACTGGATCAAAGGATAACAGATGACGAAATACAATATGCCAACCAGGCCAAATACCAGGACACCTTCCGGGATGCGCTGAACTGTCAGCCAGCCTGCACGGGTGACATCAATTACACCGATAACAGAAACAATGGACGAATCCTTGATGATCAAGACATACTGTCCGACCAGAGGAGGTAAAATGGTACGCATGGACTGGGGAAGGATTACGTATCTAAGTCTCTGATAAGCAGAAAGGCCTGAAGCGGTCGCAGCCTCTTTCTGTCCGGACGGAACAGCCTGGATACCGCCCGCAACTATCTCACAAATGAAACAGGCCGCAAGATTCGTCAGGGCAATAACCGCGGCCGGGAATGCCTCCAAATTGATTCCCGCCTCCGGGAAGATAAAGAAGATAACAAAAATCTGGACCAAAAATGGCGTACCGCGAATAAGGTCCACCCACGCGCCAATCAACCGGCGCAGGATTCTGCCCTTACCGCCCCTAATGATCCCCCAAAAAAAGCCTATTATGCTCCCGGCAATAAGACTCAGGCCGGAAACAGACACGGTTATCCATAGACCCTTGAAGAAAATCGGCAGGCTGTCTATAAGTTGCCCGAAATAAAAGCCCCACATATCTTAGTTCCCCGCTTTTCAATAAGCTTCCCGGAAGATCAGCCGCTTCTGAACCCAACTGGAGAAACCCTTGAGCATATAATAGATAAAAAGATAAAAGACCGCCGTGGTCAGGAAACCTTCGGCCGGCATGAAACGTTCGGAGGTTAACATCTGACCCGCCCGGGTCAGCTCCATAATCGAAATGAGTGAGAGCAAAGATGAGTCCTTAACCAGGACGATGGCCTGTCCTAACAGGGGGAGAATTGTCACTCCGAGTGCCTGGGGTAAAATGATGTAGCGCATGCGCTGAAAGTAATTCAGGCCAGAGGCAATACCTGCTTCAATCTGCCCGTGCGGAATAGACTGAATACCGGCCCGGATAATTTCCGCCATATAGGCTCCGCTGTTTAAGGTTAAGGCAAAAATGCCAGTGACCTCTTCAGAAAACATAATTCCCAGGGATGGGAGACCGAAATAGAAAAAGTAAATTTGGGCCAGCAATGGTGTCGAACGGATACTTTCTATATAGACTCCGGCAATGAGGGAAACTATCCTTGACTGGCTTAAGCGCATAGCGCAAGCCACAGTTCCCAAAAGCAGTGCCCCCACCAGCCCTGCTCCGGAAAGCCAGAGCGTAGCCGAAAAGCACTTAAAATAGAGTGGCATATACTCTAAAATGACCCTGAAATTGAAAGTTTCAAGCATTTTCTTTATCCGTGAGAATGGTTGTCATGGGTCAGGGGCAACAAGGTGTGAGCCGGGTTAACCGGCCCACACCTGAAGTGATTGAGACTACTTAGATGGTTTTCCTAATGGTCTTTCTTCCAGTCCAGGCTATTGACCCAGTAGTTCAGGTTTTTGTCCAAACGACCGTCCAGGCTGATGTGAAGAAAAAAGAGATTAATCCATTCAAGCAGATCAGGCGAGTTATAACGTACCGCAAACGACAAGGGCTCCTTGGACAGTTGACCGGGAAGGATGCGGGCGCTGTTGGGCGGAAAACTGGCGACCTGTCCTCGAACGGCCGAACCATCGTTAACACCGAAATCCGCGCGACCTTTCAATACGGCGTCGATCAGCAGCGGACCGCCGCCTTTATAGGATTTGATTTCCGCCTTGGGAAAGGCCTTCCGGGCGATATTTTCACCGGTGGACCCCAGCAAAACAGCGATCTTCATACCAGGTTGCTTACAATCCTCAAAGGACTTTATGGGGCTGTTCTGCTTTACGAAGACCACGGCACCCGTGTATATGTATGGGGTGCTAAAGGCGATTTTCATAGCCCGCTTAAGGGTCGGTGTCATATCGGCCGCCAACATGTCAGCCTTCTTGGAGAGAAGTGCAGGAATTAGACCGTCCCAGTCATAGTTCAGGAACTTGACCTTAACCCCCATCTCCTTGGCCATTAATTGGCAGAAATCAACCGAGCTACCAGACCTCTCTCCCTTTTTATCGATAAAACTAAATGGGGGGCCCTGGGTCTGACATGCGACCCGGAGTTCTCCCCGCTTGGCAATGTCATCGAGGGTGCCCGCGTTTACCGCCGACACCAAGCCAATCGCCAGAACAACTGCTACCAAAGCCATCAAACATTTTCTAAACTTCATAATCCTATCCTCCTTTTCTATTGGTTAAAGTTAATGGTACATTTCTGCCTCAGGCAATCACCCTTGACTGCCATCGGCCACCTATACGCTCTATTTCAAACAGATCAAACCTCCTCACTTACTTCTTCTTCCACCTCGATGCCCCGTTTAGACAGCTCAGCCATGAACGACTCATAGGGTATATCAATGGCGGGCGAAAGGATACCTTTTTTCTTTATCTGCCCGTTACCAATCATTTTAGCTACGATGCTGACAGGGTAGCCAACGCCCTGGTTCATGGCAAACAGACCCGTATCGAGGTCCCTTTCAATCATCAGGTTGACAACAATGGACTTCTTCCGCCCGTCCTTAACGCCTTTAAAGACGTTGTGCATGGCCACTATATCTTTCTCATCATCCCTGTATTGGAGCTGGGGTCCCATAAATTTTACAAGAAATTGGCGTGGGCTCACCTGGAAGTCCAAACCGTCAACAGGGTCATCCGAAAGAAAGCCCAGTTTCTTCAAGGGCGCCCAGAAGGCACACCAACCAGGCCAGCGCAGGGCG